>NZ_JBOHKS010000114.1:0-8521 GCF_050729195.1 Hypericibacter sp. | reverse complement strand
GATACCGTCCATCGGCGGGACCGGTGCACAGGCCGACAGCGTGACCAGTGCGGCGCCGACCAGGAGGGAGAAAAATTTTCGCGGCGATGGTTCTCGCCACCGCCCCATGAAAGGGCCTGTTTGCAGCATGGCGGCCTGTCTAAAACTTCATAAAACCATACCGACCCTGGGAATGCAGGGAGTCTTTAGACGGAACGAGACGGATAACGGCCGCCCGGGGCCGCGGGTTCCACCGCAGGCCCTGGGACCCTTGTCCGGCGCGGGTCGGCCGGGCCTCCCGCCCGATCTGCCGAAACTTTATTGCCGTTTCGGTCGGGACTGGCCAAGGTCGGGCGAGAAACGCCACGCTCCCGGGCCCGAGGCTCGATCCTCCGGAAGGACGCCGTCATGACCGCCGCTTTCCTGGCTCACATCGACAACACCCTGGCACAGATCCGCGCCGACGGCTTCTACAAGGCCGAGCGGCGCATCGCGACGCCACAGAATTCCGCCATCCGGCTGGAGAACGGCACGGAGGTACTGAATTTCTGCGCCAACAATTATCTGGGACTGGCGGACGATGCGAGGCTGATCGCGGCGGCGCAACGCGGCCTCGAGGATTATGGCTTCGGCATGGCGTCGGTGCGCTTCATCTGCGGCACGCAGACGCTGCATAAGGAGCTGGAGGCGGCGCTGAGCCGCTTCCTCGGCACCGACGACACCATCCTCTATTCGAGCTGCTTCGACGCCAATGGCGGGCTGTTCGAGACATTGCTGTCGGAAGAGGACGCGGTCATCAGCGATGCGCTCAACCACGCCAGCATCATCGACGGGGTCCGGCTCTGCAAGGCCAAGCGCTACCGCTATGCCAACAACGACATGGCCGATCTCGAGGCGCAGCTCAAGGCGGCGACCGAGGCCGGCGCGCGCTTCAAGCTGATCGCGACCGACGGCGTGTTCTCGATGGACGGGATCATCGCCAATCTCAAAGGCATCTGCGAGCTGGCCGATCGTTACGACGCGCTGGTGATGGTGGACGATTCCCATGCGGTGGGCTTCATCGGCGAGACAGGCCGCGGCACGCCCGAACATTGTGGGGTCGCCGACCGGATCGACATCTATACCGGCACCCTCGGCAAGGCGCTGGGCGGGGCCAGTGGCGGTTATGTCGCCGGGCGCCGCCCGATGGTGGAGCTGTTGCGCCAGCGCTCGCGTCCCTATCTCTTCTCCAACAGCCTGGCGCCCTCGATCGCGGCGGCATCGCTGGCCTGCCTGGCGCTACTGGCGACCGAGGAGGGGGCGGCCCTGCGCCGCCGGGTGCGGGCGAACGGCGCCTATTTCCGCGAACGGATGACCAGGCTCGGCTTCAAGCTGGTGCCGGGCGAGCATCCGATCATCCCGGTGATGCTGGGCGATGCCCGGCTGGCCGGCGCCATGGCCGAGGCGCTGCTCAAGGAGGGCGTCTATGTCATCGGATTCAGCTATCCTGTGGTGCCGAAGGGTCAGGCCCGGATCCGGACCCAGATGAGCGCCGCCCACAGCGAGGAACAGATCGACCGCGCCATCGCGGCGTTCGGCAAAGTCGGCAAGACGCTGGGCGCGATCTGACGCCCCGGCCTGTTTTTTGAGGATATGAAAGCACGGACATGCGCGCGCTTGTGAAGACGGCTCCCAAACCCGGATTGACCCTGACCGATGTGAGAGATCCCGAGGTCGGTCATAACGACGTGATGATCCGGATCAAGAAGACGGCCATCTGCGGCACCGACATCCATATCTGGAAATGGGACGAGTGGGCGCAGAAGACGATCCCGGTGCCGATGCATGTCGGCCACGAATATGTCGGCGAGATCGTCGATATGGGCGTCGAGGTGCGCGGCTTCAAACTCGGCGACCGGGTGTCCGGCGAAGGCCATATCACTTGCGGCCATTGCCGCAATTGCCGGGCCGGACGGCGCCATCTCTGCCGCCATACGGTCGGCGTCGGCGTCAATCGCGAGGGCGCTTTCGCCGACTTCCTGGTGATCCCGGCCTTCAATGCCTTCAAGATCCCGGCCGAGATCAGCGACGACATGGCCTCGATTTTCGATCCCTTCGGGAATGCCACCCACACCGCCCTCAGCTACGATCTGGTGGGCGAGGATGTGCTGATCACCGGGGCCGGCCCCATCGGCATCATGGCCGCCGCGATCGCGCGCCATGTCGGCGCGCGCCATGTCGTCATCACCGACGTCAATGACTACCGCCTCGGCCTCGCCAAGAAAATGGGTGCCACGCGCAGCGTCAATGTGACCAACGAATCGCTCAAGGATGTGATGAGCGAGATCGGCATGGTCGAGGGCTTCGATGTCGGGCTCGAGATGTCGGGCGTGCCCAACGCCTTCTCCGACATGCTGGCGGTGATGAACCATGGCGGCAAGATCGCCCTGCTCGGCATTCCGCCCGCCAACACTGCGATCGACTGGAACCAGGTGATCTTCAAGGGCCTCGAGATCCGCGGCATCTATGGCCGCCAGATGTTCGAGACCTGGTACAAGATGGTGGCGATGCTGCAGAGCGGCCTCGATCTCTCGCCGATCATCACCCATCATTTCAAGGTCGAGGACTATGTCGCCGGCTTCGACACCATGCTGTCGGGCCAGAGTGGCAAGGTGATCCTCGACTGGCGCAGCTAGCGACACAGGGCCGGGTGAATCCATCGGAAACCCGGTTGACGGCGCGTCGCGCCGCCTATTCGGCGGCCTTTCTCAGTTGGGCCGGAGCATAGTTGAGGATCGGTCCGAGCCAGCGCTCGACCTCGGCGGCCGGCATGGATTTCCGCCTGGCATAGTCCTCGACCTGGTCGCGCTCGACTTTGGCCACGCCGAAATAGTAGCTCTCGGGATGCGCCAGATAGAGGCCGGAGACCGAGGAGCCGGGCCACATGGCATAGCTTTCCGTCAGGCTGACGCCGATGCGACGATCCGCGTCGAGCAGGCGGAACAAGGTCGCCTTCTCGGTATGATCAGGCTGCGCCGGGTAGCCCGGCGCGGGGCGGATGCCGCGATAGGGTTCGCCCACCAGCTCGTCCGGCGCCAGATTCTCATCCGGCGCGTAACCCCAGAATTCCTTGCGCACGCGCTCATGCATTCTTTCCGCGAAGGCCTCGGCGAAGCGGTCGGCCAGGGCCTTCACGAGGATCGATGAATAATCGTCATTGGCGCGCTCGAAGCGCTCGGCGATCGCGACTTCCTCGATGCCCGCCGTGACGACAAAGCCGCCGATGTAATCCTGTTTGCCGCTGGCGAGAGGCGCCATGAAATCCGCCAGCGCCAGATTGGGCCGGCCGTCGCGCTTGGCGACCTGCTGACGCAGCGTGAAGAGGGTGGCGAGCTCCTGGGCGCGGTGGTCATCGGTGAACAGGCGGATATCGTCGCCCACGGCGTTGGCGGGCCAGAAGCCGATGACGGCCTTCGGCGCGAACCAGTTTTCCCCGACGATCTTCTTCAACATGGCTTGCGCGTCGTCGAAAAGCTGGCGTGCTGCCGGGCCTTGTTTCTCGTCATCGAGGATCGCGGGATAGCGGCCCTTCAGCTCCCAGGTCTGGAAGAAGGGTGTCCAATCGATATAGCGCGCCAGCTCGGCCAGATCCCAATCCTCGAATATGCGCGTGCCGAGGAAGGAGGGCTTCGGCGGCTCGTAGGACGACCAGTCGATCTTGTGCGCGTTGGCGCGTGCCTTGGCGAGCGGCAGGCGTTGCTTGTCGGCTTCGTTGCGGGCATGCGTCTCGGCGACCTTGGCGTATTCCTCCCGGACCGTCTCGACATAGCCGCCTTTGGCCTGGGGCGACAACAGGCTGGAGACGACGCCGACCGCGCGGCTGGCATCGGTGACATAGACCGTCTGCCCGCGCTCGTAGCGCGGATGGATCTTGACCGCCGTATGGACCCGGCTGGTGGTGGCGCCCCCGATCAGCAAGGGGATGTCGAAACCTTCGCGCTCCATCTCCGACGCGACATGGACCATCTCGTCGAGCGAGGGCGTGATCAGGCCGGACAGTCCGATGATGTCGACCTTCCGCTCGCGCGCGGTCTGGAGGATCTTGGTGGCCGGCACCATGACGCCGAGATCGATGATCTCGTAATTGTTGCAGGCGAGCACGACGCCGACGATGTTCTTGCCGATGTCATGGACATCGCCTTTCACCGTGGCCATGAGGATCTTTCCGGCGCTTTCCCGCTCCCCGCTGCCGCCATTGGCAAGCTTCTCCGCCTCCATATAGGGCAGAAGCCCGGCCACGGCCTGTTTCATGACGCGGGCGGACTTCACCACCTGGGGCAGGAACATCTTGCCGGACCCGAAGAGGTCGCCGACCACATTCATGCCGGCCATGAGCGGACCCTCGATCACATGGAGCGGCCGCTCGGCCGCCCGCCGGGCCTCGTCGGTGTCGGCATCGATATATTCGGTGATGCCGTTGACCAGCGCATGGCTGAGGCGCTTTTCCACCGGCCATTCGCGCCAGGCGAGATCCTTCTCCCTGGCTTCCTTGCCGGCCGTCCCCTTGAAGCGCTCGGCCAGCTCGAGCAGGCGCTCGGTCGGTGTGCCGGCGCCTTTCGGCGTGCGGTTCAGGACGACGTCTTCGCAGGCCTCGCGCAATTCCGGTTCGATGGATTCATAGACCGCGAGCTGCCCGGCATTGACGATGCCCATATCCATGCCGGCCTGGATGGCATGGTAGAGGAAGACCGCATGCATCGCCTCGCGTACCGGCTCGTTGCCGCGGAACGAGAAGGAGAGGTTCGAGACGCCACCGGAGATATGGACATGGGGCAGGGTCTCGATGACGGCTCGCGTCGCCTCGATGAAGTCGTGCCCGTAATTGTTATGCTCTTCGATGCCGGTGGCGACCGCGAAGATGTTCGGATCGAACACGATGTCTTCCGGCGGGAAACCCGCTTGCTCGGTCAGCAGTCGATAGGCGCGGCTGCAGATCTCGGTCTTGCGGGCCAGCGTGTCCGCCTGGCCGGCCTCGTCGAAGGCCATGACCACGACCGCGGCGCCATAGGCCCGCACCCGCTTGGCATGATACAGGAAGGCCGCTTCGCCTTCCTTCATGGAGATCGAATTGACCAGCGGCTTGCCCTGGACGCATTTCAGGCCGGCTTCGATGATCTCCCATTTCGAGGAATCGATCATGACCGGCACCCGGGCGATGTCGGGCTCCGCGGCGATGAGATTGAGGAACTCGACCATCGCCTTCTTCGAATCGATCAACCCCTCGTCCATGTTGATGTCGATGATCTGCGCGCCGTTCGCGACCTGGTCGCGCGCCACATCGAGTGCCGCGGCGTAGTCGCCGGCCGTGATCAGCTTGCGGAACTTCGCCGACCCCGTGACATTGGTGCGCTCGCCCACATTGACGAAGGGGATGTCGTCGGTCAGCACGAACGGTTCCAGGCCGGAGAGACGCATCAGCGGCTCGACCCTGGGAATCTCGCGCGGCGGATGTTGCCTCACCGCCTCGGCGATGGCCCGGATATGCTCGGGCGTCGTGCCGCAGCAGCCACCGACGATGTTGACCAGCCCTTCGCGTGCGAAACCCTCGATCTGGGCCGCCATGAATTCGGGGCTTTCGTCATATTTGCCGAACTCGTTGGGCAGGCCGGCATTCGGGTAGGCGCAGATGAAGCTGTCCGCCATGCCGGAAAGCTCGGCGAGATGGGCGCGCATGGCGTTGGCACCCAGCGCGCAATTGAGCCCGATGGTGAAAGGCTGGGCGTGCCGCAGCGAGTGCCAGAAGGCGGTCGGGGTCTGTCCGGACAGCGTGCGGCCGGAGAGATCGGTGATCGTGCCCGAGATCATGAGGGGCAGATCGACGCCCTTTTCCTCGAACATCGCCTTGCAGGCGAAGATCGCGGCCTTGGCGTTCAGCGTGTCGAAGATCGTCTCGATCAGGATGATGTCGGCGCCGCCATCGATCAGGCCGCGAAGCTGCTCCGAATAGGCCGCTCGCAGATCGTCGAAACTGACAGCGCGGTAACCGGGGTTGTTGACGTCCGGCGAGATCGAGGCGGTGCGGTTGGTCGGCCCCAGCGCGCCGGCGACGAAGCGGCGCCGGCCGTCTTCTTTTTCGGCGCGGGCCAAGGCCCGGCGCACCAGCCGCGCGCCCTCGCGGTTCAGGTCATAGACCATGCCCTCCATGCCGTAATCGGCCTGGGCGATCGCGGTCGAGGAGAAGGTGTTGGTCTCGACGATATCGGCGCCGGCGATCGCATACTGATAATGAATTTCTTCGATCGCGCCGGGCTGCGTGAGGATCAGCAGATCGTTGTTGCCTTGCTGATGGCAGGCACAGTGACCGAATTTCTCGCCGCGGAAATAATCTTCGCCGAAACCGAGGCCCTGGATCTGCGTTCCCATGGCGCCGTCGAGAATCAGGATGCGCTCGCGCGCGGCCTTGGTCAGAGCGGCGAGAATCTCCGATCCCTTCGGTCCTGGCATCCGAGGCTCGGATTGAATCGTGCGGGTGGAGGTCCTGTCAGACATGGCAGGACAGTAGCGCCATATCGATTAATGATATAAGGATATTTTTATGTCGATATGTTAATTTCTAACTCATTGATATTGTTTGTTTTAAGGGTGAATGAAACTGCTCAATACTGCAATCGAGGAGACCAAGCGATCCTTGTCGCCGATCATCACCCATCATTTTCAAGGTCGCGAGACCATGTCGCCGGCCTCGACAAGATGCTGTTCGGTCGGAGCGGCAAGGTCATCCTGGACGGGTGGCCTGCCGCATTTCCGTCGGCTGGCTTTCGACGACATCCCAGGGTAGAAACGGGGAGCTTGCGCTCGCGCGGCCCCCTGATCGTTCCGGTTCTGTGAAGAGATCGAATGCGCCCTTTTCTCCGCTTCTTCTGGTCACGAGTTCGTTCAAGCCACCGCACGCCGGCGATCGTTGCCGGTATCTACGGCCTGCTTTTTCTGGCGGGTTGCGCGCCGACCTCACCGCCTCCCGCAGCCGCGCAGGCTTCTGTCGTGGACAGCGCCGACATCGTGACCCTGGATGTCGGGGGTACCGCAATCAGATTCGCGCCGATCGATGGATGGTGCATCTATCCGCCGGAGCGTATGGCGCGGTTTCTCAGTACGGCTCGTGTCACCAGCCCCAACGTTGTCATGCATGCCTACTTCGGCGATTGCGGCCAGATCCGGGCAGCGGAAGCCCTGGATGGATGGGTGGTGGACGATGGCAATTTGGGCACGCCCAAGGAGGTGGTCCGCACCGATTTGGGCAACGATCGCGCTACGTTCATCGACAGGATGGCTGTGGAATTACGGCGTACGAACTTCGATCAAACGATCGATAAGGCGCACGGAGAGCTTGCCGATGCGTTGAGCGACAGGGGTGTCGATCTCGAGGTCGGCGAAACCAAGAATCTCGGGATCGTCGACCAGGATCAGAACGCGGTCTACTTCGCCATCATCCAGAACGGCCAGGCGAACTCGCTCGACCGGACGGTGGATATCAGCCGTCTGACGGTGGGTGCCGCCACGCTGGTGCGAGGCCGCATGATCCTTCTCTATATGTCGTCGGATTACGAACCCGGAAAAACTCTCGAGATTGTCCTCAGGCGCTCGAAGGCGCAGGTAGAGCGCCTGATCAGCCTCAACCCACGCGAAAGCGAAAGCTGATCACGGTTTCGCTCTTCACCAGTGCCGCGGCTGGGACTGCTGCTCGAAATCGAACTGCGGCCGGAAATAGATCGCGCCGAGGATCATGTTCACATGCTCGCCGTCCTCGGAGAGCGGCAGCAGCAGCTTGCTCTGGCGCGCGAGCTTGCCTTCGCTGGAAAGGATATCGGACTCGTAATAGGCGGGGCGGCCTCGCTCGAACACCCCCTCCCATTGCGGCAGCACGCTTTTGCGTTCGCTCTCGGCAGTCATGGCTTCGACCCCGCGGCCGGTGCGACGCGCGTCGTAGAACGCCTCGATATTCGTGCCCTCCAGCCGATAGCGGAACTCGATGAACCGGCCGGTCGGGAAATCCAGCAGCATCAGATTGCCGAGCCATTCCTTCATCTCGATCGCATCGAGATCTTTGCGCGCTGGCATGCGCCGGGCGCCGGCCTTGGCTTTCCAATAGGCGTAGAGCGTCTTCAGCCGCGGGTCGCGGATCTCCGCCTCGCCGAGAGGCGAGCTCACGATCGCAGACTTGTCGCCGGCCCATGGCATGTCGCGTTCTTCCGGGGATCGAGGATTGGGGGCGGCGGCCCTGCCGGCCGACGCTTCCACCGATCTGGGCTGATAGTGAGCGTTTCCCCGAAGGGGGCAAGCCCACCACGCGTTAACCATCTTCAGCGCCCGGCGGCGCGCGTTCGCTGTTGCCGGATCGTTCGCGCCTGACCCGCCGATCCGGTCGGTCGCTTAACCGGCTATGCGTGGAGGGCGAGGGAAAACTGCCGCCGCAGGCCCGGGCACCTGGGCTCGGGGACAAATCCAGACTGGGGAGGGGCCAGAAAAGAAAAAGCCGGGCCCAAGGGCCCGGCAAGTTAAACAG
>NZ_JBOHKS010000113.1:0-27155 GCF_050729195.1 Hypericibacter sp. | reverse complement strand
GCCCGCGCCTATCTTGCCGATTTCCAGAAATCGCTGAAGAGCGGGGCGGCGATCGCCACCGCCACGATCAGCGGCCGCTTCTATGCGATGGACCGCGACAAGCGCTGGGACCGCATCGAGAAGGCCTATGACGCGATGGTCGCGGCGCAGGGCGAGCATGCGGGTAGCGCCGATGCGGCGGTGGCGCAGAGCTACGAGCGCAAGGCGACCGACGAGTTCGTGCTGCCGACCGTGATCGGCGACTATGCCGGCATGAAGGATGGCGACGGCGTGCTGATGGGAAATTTCCGCGCCGATCGCGCGCGAGAGATCCTGCATGCGCTGCTCGATCCGGCCATCGATGGGTTCGCGCGCCGCCGGCGCGTGAGTTTCGCCGCCGCCGCCGGCCTGGTCGAGTATTCGGACGCGCTCAACAAGCTGCTGCCGGCCCTGTTCGCGGCGCAGACCGTGAGCAACAGCATCGGCGAGCTGGTCTCGAAGGCCGGCATGACGCAGATGCGCATCGCCGAGACCGAGAAATACGCGCATGTAACGTTTTTCTTCAATGGCGGCGAGGAGATGGTATTCCCGGGCGAGGATCGCATCCTGGTGCCCTCGCCCAAGGTCCAGACCTACGACCTGCAACCCGAGATGTCGGCCTATGAAGTGACCGACAAGCTGGTCGCGGCGATCGACAGCGGCAAATATGATTTCATCGTGGTCAATTACGCCAACACCGACATGGTCGGTCATACCGGCAAGCTCGACGCCGCGATCAAGGCGGTCGAGGCGGTCGATCGTTGCATCGGCCGGCTTGCCGACGCGCTGACCCGCAGCGGCGGCACGATGCTGATCACCGCCGATCACGGCAATGCCGAGGTCATGTTCGATGCGACGACCGGCCAGCCGCACACCGCCCACACGCTCAACCGCGTGCCGGCGATGCTGGTGAACGGACCGGCCGACGCCACGGCACTGGCCGATGGCCGGCTCGCCGATGTGGCGCCCACCTTGCTGCAGGTGATGGAGCTGACGCCGCCGGCCGAGATGACCGGCCGCTCGCTCATCCGTCACGCCCAGCCGCAAGCGGCACGGGCCGGCACGGAGCGGCGCGTCGGCGAGTGACGAGACCCGGCTTTCCCCGCTGGCCCCTTTATCTTCTGCTGACGGTCCTGACGGCGGCACCGGCCTGCCCGGGTTCGGCTCAGGAAACCGAGGCGCAGGATCAGGACCAGCTCAAGCAGGTCGAGCAGGCGCTCGAACGCGACCGCGCCCGTATCGACGCCCTGCAGGCGCAGCAGACCAAGATCACGCAGGAGATCGCGGCCCTCCAGGACCGGATGGTCGCCGCGGCCAAGCATGCTCAGGATCTCGAGACCGGGCTCGACGAGATCGCGGGCACGCTCGCCACCCTCGAGGAGAGTCTCGACACCAAGGAAGCCGAGCTGGCGGGTCGGCGCAAACAGATGGATGCCAGCCTTGCCGCCCTGGGCTGGCTCGCCTTGCAGCCGCCGGCCGCCCTCCTGATCGGGGCGGAGCGGCCGCTCGACCGGCTGCGGGGGGCCCTGTTGCTGGGAAGCGCCGTCCCGGCGCTCAAGACCCGGATGAGCGACCTGCGCACCTCATTGGCCGAGCTCGGTCGGCTGAAGCAGGAGATCGCCCAGCGAAGGACCGCGCTGGAGAACGAAAGCGCCAGCCTGGCCGACGAAAACCAGGACATCGCCAAGATGGTCACGGCACGCCAGGCCCTGGCCAGCAAGACCGGTGCAGAACAGGCGGCCGCCACCAAACGCGTCGAAAAGCTGGCGGCCGAGGCCAAGGACCTGCGCGACCTGCTGGCCCGCCTGGCAACCTTGACGGCCCCCGCCAAGCCCGACATCGCGTTGGACGCCGGCAGCGCCTCGCCCGACGAAACCCAGCTGGCGGCCCTGCCGGGTCCGGCCAGCCGGCGCCCCTTCCCCGATCCGCCCAGCGCCATCGCCCTGCCGGCGGCCGGGACCGTCCTGGCCCGCTTCGGTGATACGCTCGAAACCGGGGGCAAGAGCCAGGGTGTTACATTTCGGACACGAAGCGAGGCCCAGGTGGTGGCCCCGTTCGACGGCCAGGTGGTTTTTAAGGGGCCGTTTCGAGGTTATGGCGCAATCTTGATCATAGAACATGCGGGCGGATACCATAGTCTGCTCGCCGGCCTGGGCCGAATCGACGTCACTCTCGGTCAATGGGTCAAGGAAGGCGAACCAGTCGGTCAGATGGGTCCCGTCGCAAGCGGCGGCCCGAAACTCTATGTGGAGCTGCGGCGTGGTGGACAACCGATCGACCCCGCACCGTGGCTGGGCATCCGCGACAACTAGATGGACAAAACCCGTATGACACGCACCCTGCGCATGGCAGCGGCAGCGGCAATCGCCGTCTGTCTCTACACGGTTCCCGCTGGCTCGGACGACACATCCGAGACTTATCGCCAGCTCAATCTATTCGGCGACGTGTTCGAGCGGGTGCGCTCCTCTTACGTTGAGGAGGTCAGCGACAAGGCCCTCGTCGAGGCGGCGATCAACGGCATGTTGAGCTCCCTCGATCCGCATTCGAGCTATATGGACCCGCAAAGCTTCGAGGATATGCAGGTCCAGACCAAGGGCGAATTCGGCGGCCTCGGCATCGAGGTCACGATGGAGAACGGCGTGGTTCGCGTCGTCTCCCCGATCGACGACACGCCGGCCTTCAAGGCCGGGCTGCAGCCGGGCGACTTCATCGTCGGGATCGACGGCGAGCCGGTCATGGGCCTGTCGCTGTCCCAGGCGGTCGACAAGATGCGCGGGCCGGTGGACTCGCCGATCAAACTGACGATCCAGCGCGGCCAGGGCGATCCCTTCGACGTCACGCTCAAGCGCGCGGTCATCAAGATCCAGTCGGTGCGCTCGCGTCTCGAGGGCATGATCGGCTATGTCCGCATCACCAGCTTCAGCGAGCAGACCGATGTCGGCCTCAAGGCCGCGATCGACAAGCTCAAGCAGCAGGCCAACGGCAAGCTGCAGGGCCTGGTGCTCGATCTGCGCAACAATCCGGGCGGCTTGCTCGATCAGGCGATCGCCGTGTCGGACGACTTCATCGACCAGGGCGAGATCGTCTCGACCCGCGGTCGCGATCCCAAGGCGGCACAGCGCTTCAACGCCACGCCGGGCGACATCACCAACGGCTTGCCGATGGTGGTGCTGATCAACAGCGGCTCGGCCTCGGCTTCCGAGATCGTGGCCGGCGCGCTGCAGGATCATCACCGCGCGATCATCATGGGCACCACCTCCTTCGGCAAGGGATCGGTCCAGACCATCATCCCGCTGCCGGGCCATGGTGCGATCCGCTTGACCACGGCGCGCTATTACACGCCGTCGGGCCGTTCGATCCAGGGCACCGGCATCTCGCCCGACATCGAGGTGAAGCAGGCCAAGCTCGAGGTCATTGCCGATCAGCCGGAGCATCACGAGTCCGAGCTGCGCGGCGCCTTGAACAATGACGGGTTGAAGCCCGACCAGGGCCAAAACCAGAATCAGAACCAGGACCAGAATCAGACGCCGCCGGCCGGCGGCGGCAGCTCGTCCGGTTCGACGCCAACCGCACCTGCGACAACGACGACGCCGGGGACGGCTCCGGCTCAGACGCCACCGCCCGTTCCGGAGCTCGGCGACGCCACCCAGGATTATCAGCTGGGCCGCGCCTTCGACCTTCTGCGCGGGCTGGCGTTGATCCAGGCGCAGAAGGCCAACTGAGGCGGTCCTTCATGACGACAGCGAAGCGCGCGATCCATCGAACATCGCGCCTTCGCTGCGTCATGGTCTTGAACGGGTCGGCAAGACGGTGGTGACGCCAACGCCAGACAGGAAGAGCGAACCCCGGCCGCGAAGGGCCGGGCGTTATCTCGTTTTGCTGGCCGGCCTGATTCTGCTCGGATCGGCCGGTGGCGCCGTCTGGCTCCAGCAGACGCACAAGCTCCAAGACTTCAGCGAGCAGCCGCCCGCGATCGCGATTCAGATTCCCGACGCGGCGGTGGAACCGGCCGAGACCGCCAGCGAGACGACAGCCCCCGCCAGCGCCTCCACGACCAGCGCCGCGACCACGGAGCCGGCCCCTGCCGCCGTCGCGGAAGCGGGAAGCGACGCCAGCGTCGCGACGCCTCCGGCGCCCGCGACAGAAATAACGGCCAGCACCGGAACCGCACCGGCAGCGTCGGCCGAAGCGACGACGGCTCCGGCCGAAAGCACCATCGCGACACCGCCGGCACCCGCCGAGACGCCTGTCGCCACGAGCGAATCCAGCACGACGGAGACGATCGCAACCGCGCCGGCAGCGGCTGCGACCAGCGACACGGCAACCGCGACGCCGCCGCCCGCGCCAGCCGAGATGCCGGCCGCTGCCCCGGCGGTGACCGAATCAACCGCGCCCGCAGCCACCGAAGCCGCCACAACCGAAGCCGCCATGGCCGAGGCGACCGCGCCGCCGCCGCCAACACCGGTCGCCGAATCCGACGCCGCCGCCGAGACCGCCATCCCCCTGGCGGCGCTCCCGCTCCCGCGCCTCAAGCCGCCACCGCCCGCTGCACCGCTGCCGACCTTGACGGCCGCGGCCGAGACGACGGTGCCGGCAGCCCCCGCCACGACGCAGACAACCGCGGAAGCGACAGCACCCGCCACGGCGTCGCCCGGCACCTCGCTCGGGTCGGCCGCGACCGCTGCGGCTGTCGCCGCCCCCGAGGCGACCGAGACAACGCAGACCGCCAGTGCCGCCGCGCCGGCGGCCAGCGAGGGTGGCGCGCCTCCCTGGAAGAAGAATGCGCGCCCCTTCCCCGCAGACGATCCGCGTCCGCGCGTCTCCCTGGTGATTAGCGGGCTGGGGCTTACCGCCGCCCAGACACAAGCGGCGATCGACCAGTTGCCGCCCGAGATCACGCTCGGCTTCAGCCCCTATTCCGGCGAATTGCAGAATTGGATCGCCAAGGCCCGCGCCGCCGGCCATGAAGTGCTGATCGAGCTGCCGATGGAGCCGTTGAACTATCCGGCCGACGATCCCGGTCCGCAGGCGCTGCTCGCCAGTCTGTCGCCGGCGGAAAACCTGAAGCGCCTCGACTGGGTGCTGGCCCGCAGCGATCAGATGGTCGGGCTGGTCGCCAATATGGGCTCGAAGTTCCAGGCGAGTGCGCGGCTGATTCGCCCGATCCTGACGCGCGTCGCGGAGAAGGGTTATCTCTATCTCGATAACCGCTCCGGTCCCACCAGCGTCGTCAGCGAGGTCGCATCGAGCATCGACCTGCCCTGGACCTACAACACCCGCTTCATCGATGCCGAGGCGACCCGCGTCTCGATCGATGGACGGTTACAGCAGCTCGAGCGCACCGCCCGCGAGAAGGGCTTCGCGCTGGGCCTGGCCCAAGGCTACCCGGTGACGATCGAGCGGGTCGCCGCCTGGGCCAAGAGCCTCGAGGTCAAGGGGCTGGTGCTGGCGCCGGCCTCGGCGCTCGCCAAGACCGGCGCGCAATAGACCATGGTCATGGAATCAGAAAGCAATAAGCCGGGCCCCGCCGATCCCATCGCGACGCTGCCCTACCGCCCCGGGGTCGGCATCATGCTGCTGAACGACGAAGGAGCGGTTTTCGTCGCCCAGCGCATCGACATGCCGAGCGATGCCTGGCAGATGCCGCAGGGCGGAATCGACAAAGGCGAGACGCCGATCGAGGCCGCCTGGCGCGAGATGCAGGAGGAGATCGGCACCAATCGCGCCGAGCTCCTGGCCGAGAGCCGCGACTGGTTCACTTACGATCTGCCGCACGATCTGGCGGCGCGGCTCTGGCGCGGGCGCTTTCGCGGTCAGCGCCAGAAATGGTTTGCCTTCCGCTTCACCGGAACCGATCGCGACATCGACATCACCAGCCACGACCATCCGGAATTCTCCACCTGGCGGTGGGCGCCGATGATCGATCTGCCGACGCTGATCGTTCCCTTCAAGCGCCAGCTCTATCAGCAGCTGGTGGATGAGTTCCGCCCCTTGATCGCGCCGGCCGTCGGCTGATCGAGCCGCTCGATTGCGCGATCGCGATCCCGCATACATCTTTCGAGAGCAGGCCTGCATTGGTCGGCGGGCCAATGAACGCCGTATTGGCGCGCTTCTCTTAAGACGGACGGCATGGAGGCGACGGCAATGCGGGTCGATTTCCGGCAGGTTTCGGCAGGTTTCGGCGGCCGTCGGCGTCGATCGGTCGACTTCTGCAACCGGCGCGATCGCCGCGACCGCTTTGGCATTAACCAAGGCTGCGGAAATTCGCAAATCGGCTCAAACTTTTGATGGGGTTCAAATCGACGCATCAACTCGCTAGGGTCTCTTCATCGGGCGCCGCCTCAAAGAGGTGGTCCATCTCCTTGCGCGGGAGAGGAGCCCGACACCATGAAGGTCGATAAGGGGGCTCACGGCATGATGCCAGCGCAAGTGGACACGCTCATCCTCGGTGGCGGCACCGCAGGATGCGCGCTCGCCGGACTCATCGCCGAACGATCGAGCGACAGCATCCTGCTGCTCGAGGCCGGGCCCGACTATGGCCCCTTGCGCGACGGGCGTTGGCCGCGCGAGCTGCTCGATGCGCGCCGCCTGCCGGTCTCCCATGACTGGGGCTATGACAGCGGCCCGTTCCTGCCGGGCCGTCGCGTCGCCTATGAACGCGCGCGCGTCATCGCCGGCTGCTCCGCGCATAACGGCTGCAGCGCCGTCTGGGGCACGCAATGGGACTATGACGGCTGGGCCGACAGTGGCAATCCCGGCTGGAGTGCCGGCGAAGTGTTGCCGCTGCTGCAGACGGTCGATCGCCGCCTGAAGGTCCGGCGTTACGCCAACAGCGAAATTCCACCCTATCAGCGCGCGGTATTCGAGGCAGCGTGTGCCGCCGGCTTCCCCGCCTCGGCCGACATGAACGATCTGGCCGAGGATGAGGCCGTCGCCTATTGCCCGGTCAACAACCAGCGCGGCATCCGCTGGAACACCGCCTTCGCCTATCTCGACGCGGCGCGCGGCCGGCGCGGCCTGACCACCCAGGGCGGCGCCCTGATCGTGCGCCTGCTGATCGAGCGCGGCCGCGTCGCGGGCGCGGAAGCGATCGTCGATGGCGTCACGACGATCGTTCGCGCGCGCCGGACGATCCTGGCCGCCGGCGCCTATGGATCGCCCGCGATCCTGCTGCGCTCGGGCATCGGCGATCCGAAGGCGCTTGAGCCCTTGGGCATCCGCGTCGAGCACGCGCTCCCGGGCGTGGGCCGCAATCTCCAGGATCATCCGGCGGTCGCCGTCGCCTTTCCGGGCTCGCCCGCGCTCGAAGAGATGAGCGCGGTATTCGAGCGCGGCAATTGGACGCCGGAAGAGCTCGTCATCGTCAAGGCGCGTTCGCGCCTCGCGACCGAGAGCTTCGACATCCATCTCTTCTCCGAGGGCGGTCGCGTGGCCGACGGTTCGGATGCCTGGCGCTGGCAGATCTATGCCGCGGGCCTCCTGCCTCGCTCGCGCGGCGAGGTCCGCCTGGCCTCATTGGATCCGGCCGCGGCGCCCCTGATCGATCATCGTCATTTGAGCGATGCCGAGGACGGCGATCTGGCGGTGCTGGCCGACGGCGTCGAGATCATCAAGCGGATCGCCGCGCAGCCGCCCTTGGGTTCGCTGCTGGGCGCTCCGATTGCAGACCCCGTTCGCGGCGATCGCCGCGGGCTCGAGGCCTGGATCCGTTCGCAGGTGGTGCATTACTGGCATCCGGTCGGAACCTGCGCCATGGGCAGCGATCCCGATGAAGGCGCCGTGGTCGATGCGCGTGGCCGGCTGCATGGGCTGGCCGACGGCTATGTCGCCGACGCCTCGATCATGCCGAGGATTCCCCGCGCCAACACCAACATCCCGACGGTGTTGGTGGCCGAGCGAATCGCAAGCTGGCTGACGTGAAATGAGAAGGGGCGGACCGGCGGCCTGTCGAGGCCGACCGATCCACCCCAATGCAGGATCTCAGAAACCGGCGCGGGAGAGGCGCTGAACGCGCCAGCCCATGAACCAGGCGGCCGCACTGGTGAGCCCGTGGTTCAGCCAGCCCTGCGGCGACAACCCCGCCGCCTTCAGCACCATGGCGATGGCGCGCTCGATATGGTGGCGCTGGTAGAAGCCATAGGCACGCCGGGCGTAATGGTTGGCCCAGTGGCGGCGGTCATAGGGGATGCTGGCGTCGCCGTTGGCCGAGTAATAGGCGTAGGCCAGCTCGTCATCCTCGCTCTCGGTGATGCGGCTGAGCGCCACCAGCACGCGGCGCAAGCGGCCGATCTTCTCACTCTCCACATAGCGACGCAGATGGCTGTAGAAGAGCTTGTAGTGGCGAAGCTCGTCGGCCGCGATGTTGCGGCAGATCTCGCGCAACACCGGTTCCTTCGCCGCTTCCATCAGCGCCGTGTAATAGGAACTGGTGCCGGTCTCGACGATGCAGCGCGCCACCAGCTCGCCCGCGCGCGAGCCGCGGATCGAATGGGTCGCGCTGACCGGAATCGAGAAACCTTCCTTGAAGCGCGCGAAGCTCTTGTCGAAATCGAAGCTCGGATCGGCGAGCGCGGCCCAACGCGCGAGCACCGTGCCATGCTGCACTTCTTCGACCGCCCAGCTGCGCGCAGCGCCCTGGAACGAATCATCGTCATCAAAGACGTTGCAGAGATAAGCAGCGTAATCGCCACCATTAAATTCGACGAGGCTCGCCGCCTTTATGATCCGCAACAATTCCGGATCTACCAGTGACGGATCGAACCGATCCCAAGGAATGTCGTCGAGCGTCCAGTGCTTCATGGCTTTTCCATCCAGCTTTGTCCGCGCGGCGCCGAATTAACGTTTCGGCAACGCTTATTTTGCGGGCGACAACGTCGTTCCGCAAGACCGATTGGAATCGACCTTAACCTTTTAACTCAAACGGTTATCGGGGGTTCCCCGGCGCCCGGGGGAGGGGTGGGCGCCCGGGATTCAGTAGGGCGAACCCTCGGTCGCCGCTACCATTTTTGCCTCGGCCACGGCCACGGCCCGCTCGGCCGCCGCCCGGTCGGTATCGGTCTTGGCGTCGGTCAGGTCGTCCCGGGCGTCCTTGAGCTCACCCTCGATTCGGCCCCGGTCGAGCTCGGCCAACGGGATGGCCTGCTCCGCCAGGACCGTGCAGCGCTCGCCCGTGACCTCGGCGAAGCCCCCCGCCACGAAGATCCGGTCGGTCACCTGGCCGCCGTCGAAAACGGCGATCACGCCCGGGCGCACGCTCGAAATGAGCGGGGCATGGTCCGGCAACACGCCAAAATCGCCCTCGGTCCCCGGCACGACGACCATATCGACCGCCTTGGAGATGAGAAGGCGCTCGGGCGACACCAGCTCGAACTGCGTCTTGTCCGCCATGAAGGCTCCGCCTCTGGTCCGCTATGCCTGGTCTGGTTCCCGCAAAGCCGCCTCAGGCGGCCTCGGCCGCCATCTGACGGCCCTTCTCGACCGCATCTTCGATGGTGCCGACCATGTAGAAGGCACTCTCGGGCAGATCGTCATAGTCGCCCTTCACGATGCCCTTGAAGCCCTTGATGGTGTCTTCGAGCTTCACGAACTTGCCGGGCGAGCCGGTGAAGACCTCGGCGACATGGAAGGGCTGCGACAGGAAGCGCTGGATCTTGCGGGCGCGCGCCACCGTCACTTTGTCCTCTTCCGAGAGCTCGTCCATGCCCAGAATGGCGATGATGTCCTGGAGCGACTTGTAGCTCTGCAGCACGCGCTGCACTTCGCGGGCGACCGCGTAGTGATCCTCGCCGACGACGCGCGGATCGAGAATGCGGCTGGTGGAGTCGAGCGGATCGACCGCCGGATAGATGCCCAGCTCGGCAATCTGACGCGACAGCACCGTGGTCGCATCCAGATGCGCGAAGCTGGTGGCCGGCGCCGGGTCGGTCAGATCGTCGGCGGGCACATAGATGGCCTGCACCGACGTGATCGAGCCCTTCTTGGTGGTGGTGATGCGCTCCTGGAGCGCGCCCATGTCCGTCGCCAGCGTCGGCTGATAACCCACGGCCGAGGGGATGCGGCCCAGGAGCGCCGACACTTCGGAGCCCGCCTGGGTGAAGCGGAAGATGTTGTCCACGAAGAACAACACGTCCTGGCCTTCCTCGTCGCGGAAATATTCCGCGACCGTGAGACCCGAGAGGCCGACGCGGGCACGCGCTCCCGGCGGCTCGTTCATCTGGCCATAGACCAGCGCCACCTTGGAACCGGGACCGTCGAGCTTGATGACGCCCGATTCGATCATCTCGTGATAGAGGTCGTTGCCCTCGCGGGTCCGTTCGCCCACGCCGGCGAACACCGATACGCCGCCATGCGCCTTGGCGATGTTGTTGATCAGCTCCATGATGATGACGGTCTTGCCAACGCCGGCACCGCCGAACAGGCCGATCTTGCCGCCCTTGGCGTAAGGGGCCAGCAGGTCGACGACCTTGATGCCGGTGACGAGCACCTGGGATTCCGTGGATTGTTCCACGAAGGTCGGGGCCGGACGATGGATCGGGTATCTCGTCTTCGTCGTGACGGGTCCGCGTTCATCGACCGAATCGCCGATAACGTTCATGATGCGCCCGAGCGTCTCGGGGCCGACCGGAACGGAGATCGGGCCGCCCGTGTCTTGCGTTTCCTGGCCACGCACCAGACCGTCGGTCGTGTCCATGGCGACGGTGCGCACCGTGTTCTCGCCCAGATGCTGCGCCACCTCGAGCACGAGGCGACGGCCCTGATTCTCGACCGTGAGCGCGTTCAGAATGGCGGGCAGATCGCCGTCGAAATGGACGTCGACCACGGCCCCCAGCACCTGCGTGACCTTGCCGACGAGATTCTTGGCCATGAATAGCTCCTTCTAGCGCGCCTGGTGGCGTCGTTCGTCGATTAAAGCGCCTCTGCCCCGGAGATGATCTCGATCAGCTCCTTGGTGATGTAGGCCTGGCGGCTGCGGTTGTAGTTGATGGTCAGCTTGTTGATCATGTCGCCGGCATTGCGCGTGGCATTGTCCATCGCGGTCATGCGCGAGCCCTCTTCGGAAGCCGCATTCTCCAGCAGCGCCCGGAAGATCTGGACGCCGAGATTGCGCGGCAGCAGCTCCGCCAGGATTTCCTGTTCATCCGGCTCATACTCGTAGAAGACGTCGCTCGCCGACACCGCCCCGCTCCCAACGAACGGGATCAGCTGCTGCGCGGTGAGGTACTGCGTCATCGCCGATTTGAACTTGTTGTAGAAGATCGTGCAGACATCGAACTCGCCGGCCTCATAGAGGCTGGTGATCCGATGCGCAATCCGGTCGGCATCGGCATAGCTCAGCCGCGGCCGGCCGACATCGTCGAAGCTTTCGATGATGAGCTTGCCATAGTCGCGCCGGAGCTGGTCGCGGCCTTTGCGGCCGACACAGATGATCTTGACCGTCTTCCCCGTCGCCAGCAGCTCGCGAATCATCTTGCGCGCGCCGCGCACAATGGTCGAGTTGAAGCCGCCGCAAAGGCCACGGTCGGAGGTCATGACCACGATCAGATGAATCTGATCCTTGCCCGTTCCGACCAGAAGCGCCGGCGCGCCTTCGCGCCCCGCCATGGCCGAGGCCAGCGAACCCAGCATACGGTCCATGCGCTCGGCGTAGGGCCGTGCCGCTTCCGCCTGTTCCTGGGCGCGGCGCAGCTTCGCCGCCGCGACCATCTTCATGGCCGAGGTGATCTTCTGCGTGGATTTCACGCT
This sequence comes from Hypericibacter sp., assembly GCF_050729195.1. NCBI lineage: Bacteria > Pseudomonadati > Pseudomonadota > Alphaproteobacteria > Rhodospirillales > Dongiaceae > Hypericibacter > Hypericibacter sp. The sequence continues at coordinate 15,395 of NZ_JBOHKS010000113.1, read as the reverse complement.
GTTGATGCGGACCTTCAGGTCCTTGAGGTTCGGCATGTCCTAGTTGGCCCCGGCTGGTTCCGATCGCGGGTTCGAGAGGCGGGTCAGGCGAACGTCTTGACGAACTGGTCGAAGAAGGTCTTGAGCTTGTCCTCGGTCGCCTTGCTGATCTCGCGCTCGTTGCGGATCGCGTCGAGGATGTCGCGGTGCTTGGCGCGCACCTCCGACAGCAGGGCCTTCTCGAACCGGGTCACGTCCTCGACCTTGACCGTGTCCAGATAGCCGCGGACTCCGGCGAAGATCGAAACCACCTGCTCCTCGACCGGCATCGGCTGGAACTGACCCTGCTTCAGCACCTCGGTCAGGCGCGCGCCGCGCGACAGCAGGCGCTGGGTCGAGGCGTCGAGGTCGGAAGCGAACTGGGCGAAGGCCGCCATTTCGCGGTATTGCGCCAGCTCGAGCTTGATGCGGCCGGCGACCTGCTTCATCGCCTTGATCTGCGCGGCCGAGCCGACGCGGCTCACCGACAGGCCGACATTGATGGCGGGGCGGATGCCTCGATAGAAGAGCGTCGTCTCGAGGAAGATCTGGCCGTCGGTGATCGAGATCACGTTGGTCGGAATATAGGCCGAGACGTCGCCGGCCTGGGTCTCGATCACGGGCAGCGCCGTCAACGAGCCCGCGCCGTTCTGATCGTTCATCTTCGCGGCGCGCTCGAGCAGGCGGGAATGCAGATAGAACACGTCGCCCGGATAGGCCTCGCGTCCTGGCGGACGGCGCAGGAGGAGCGACATCTGGCGGTAGGCGACGGCCTGCTTGGACAGGTCGTCATAGAAGATGACGGCATGCATGCCGTTGTCGCGGAAGAACTCGCCCATCGTGCAGCCGGTATAGGGCGCCAGATATTGCAGCGGCGCCGGCTCCGACGCGGTGGCAGCCACGACGATCGAATATTCCAGCGCGCCGTTGTCTTCGAGCGTCTTCACGATCTGCGCCACGGTCGAGCGCTTCTGGCCGATCGCGACATAGACGCAATAGAGCTTCTTGGATTCGTCGCCGCCGGCGTTGATCGCCTTCTGGTTCAGGATGGTGTCGATGATGACGGCGGTCTTGCCGGTCTGGCGGTCGCCGATGATGAGCTCGCGCTGGCCGCGACCGACCGGCACCAGGCTGTCGATGGCCTTGAGGCCCGTCTGCACCGGCTCATGCACCGACTTTCTCGGGATGATGCCGGGCGCCTTCACTTCGACGCGCATGCGCTTGACGTCGGTCAGCGGGCCCTTGCCGTCGATCGGATTGCCGAGGCCATCGACCACGCGGCCCAGCAAGCCTTTGCCCACCGGCACGTCGACGATGGCGCCGGTGCGCTTCACCAGGTCGCCTTCCTTGATGTCGCGGTCGTCGCCGAAGATCACCACGCCGACATTGTCGGTTTCGAGGTTGAGGGCCAGGCCGCGGATGCCGCCCGGGAACTCCACCATTTCGCCGGCCTGGATCTTGTCGAGGCCGTGAACGCGGGCCACGCCGTCGCCGACCGAGAGCACCGTGCCGACCTCGGCCACGTCGGCTTCATTGCCGAAATTCTCGATCTGCTGCTTGAGGATCGCGGAAATTTCCGCGGCGCGGATTTCCATCACTCAACCCCTTTCATCGCGAGTTGCAGTCTTTGCAGTTTGGTTTTGAGCGAGCTGTCCACGAGGCGGCTGCCGACCTTGACCACCAGGCCGCCGAGCAGGCTCGGATCGACCTTGAGATCCACGGCAACCTTGCCGCCCGTGACGCGCTTCAATGCCTCGGTGACCGCCTGGCGCTGACGCTCGTCGAGCGGCTGCGCCGACACCACCTGGGCACTGGCCTCGCCGCGACGATGCGCGAGCTCGGCCAGATAGGCTTCGATGATCTCGGGAAGAACGAACAGGCGGCGGTTCTGCGCCACCAGCCCGACGAAACGCTGCATCAGCGCCGAGGCCCCGGACTTGTCGAGCAAGGCCTGCATCGCGCGACCCTGATCGACGCGCGACAGCATGGGATTGCGGATGAGGTGGCGCAGATCGGCGCTCTCGGCCAGCATCGCCTTCAGCTCGCGCAGGTCCTTCGCGACCTCGTCGAGCTGCTTCTTCTCGTCGGCCAGTTCAAAGAGCGCGGTGGCGTAGCGCGCCGCCAGACCGCCTGAGCCAGTGCCTCCGGCTGCCACGTTTCTCGATCCCCGTCGTTACCCTGAAAATGCGAGCCTCTTCCCAAAAGCCCGCAACCGGCAATGTTTCACCCGCGCGGGCGCGACCGGTTCCGGCCACGCCGCGGGGCGGGCGGTGAATAACATAGCTGGCTAAGCCATGCAATGGCCCCAGGCCGCCCGCGAGCCCCTATGGAAAACCGCTTGATTTCAGCCGCTTTGCTCTTTTGCGACGCTTCTCGCGGCGAGCGGTTTGGCCGCGCCTTTTTGCCGCTCCCGACAGCGCATTTTCAGAAGAAGCTGTAGGGATCGATATCGACCTGGAGCCGGAGCGAGCCGGTCAGCTTGATCGGCGCCAGCCAATCCCGGATCAGCGGCTGGGGCGCCAGGTCACGCCGGCATTTCATCAGGAAGCGGCGGCGATGGCGCCCGCGCAACAAAGCGAGCGGTGCCGGGACCGGCCCGAAGACGGTGACGCCCTCGAAATGGGGGGCCCGGACCGCGACCTCGCGCGCCAACCGATCGACCGCCTCGGGACTGTCGCCCGACAAAATCAGGGCCGCCAGCCGGCCGAAAGGCGGCATGCCGGTGCGCTGGCGGTCTTTCGCTTCCAACGCCAGAAAATTGTCGCGATCGTCGCTCACCAGCGCCTGCATCACCGGATCGGTGGGATTGAAGGTCTGGAGAAGAACCTGGCCCGGACGTTCGGCCCGCCCTGCGCGGCCCGCCACCTGATGCAGAAGCTGATAAGTCCGCTCGGCCGCCCGGAGATCGCCGCCGCTCAGCCCCAGATCGGCATCGACCACCCCCACCAGGGTCAGCATCGGGAAATGATGGCCCTTGGCGACGATCTGGGTCCCAATCAGGAGATCGACCTCATGGGCCTGGATCCGCCGGACCATTTCCTCGGCGGCCCGAACCGAGAACACGGTGTCGCTGGTCATGACCGCGAGCCGCGCCTCGGGATGGAGCGCCACCACCTCCTCCGCCAGCCGCTCGACGCCGGGTCCGCAGGCGGCGAAGCTGTCGACGGCGTTGCAGGCCGGGCAGGCCGGCGGCAGCTCCGCCATATAACCGCAATGATGGCATTGCAGCCTTGCGCGGAAGCGATGCTCCACCAGCCAGGCGGTGCAGTGCGGGCATTGCAGCCGATGGCCGCAGGTCCGGCAGAGCGTGAGCGGCGCATAGCCGCGCCGGTTCAAGAACAACAACGCCTGCTCGCCGCCGGCGAGCGTCTCGGCCAGGGCCTTGCGCAGGGGCGGCGAGATCCAGCTCTGGCGCGCCGGCGGATCGCGCCGCAGATCGATGGTTGAAATCCGCGGCAGGCTGGCGCCGCCATGGCGGTCGGGCAGATGGACCGCGCCATAGCGCGCCGTGGCCACATTCTGCACGGTCTCGAGCGAGGGCGTGGCCGAGACCAACAGCACCGGAAACTGTCCCTGATGCGCGCGCACCACCGCCATGTCGCGCGCCTGGTAGATGACGCCATCCTCCTGCTTGAAGGCGGACTCATGTTCCTCATCGACGACGATGAGGCCCAAGTCCGAAAAGGGCAGGAACAGTGCCGAGCGCGCGCCGACCACGAGGCGCACTTCGCCTTCGGCGACGGCGCGCCAGGTCCAGCGCCGCTCGGCGCTGCCCAGATCGGAATGCCATTGCGCCGGCTTCGCACCGAAGCGCTGCTCGAAGCGGCCGAGCCATTGCGCCGAGAGCGCGATCTCCGGCAGCAGCACCAGCACCTGATGGCCGGCCTCGAGTGCTGCCGCGATCGCCTCGAAATAGACCTCGGTCTTGCCGGCCCCGGTGACACCGTCGATCAGGGTCGTGGAGAAGCCGCCCTTGGTCACGCTGTCGCGCAAGGTCTGCACGGCCTGCGCCTGCGCCGGCTCGAGCGTCGGGCCCGGCAGCTGCCAATCGGGCACCGGCGGGCTCATGCGCGCCGGCAGTTCGACGGTCTCGACCACGCCGGCATCGACCAGCCCCTTGATCACGCCGGTCGAGCAGCCGGCCTCGCGCGCCAGCTCGGAGAGGAGCCGCGGGGGGCCGTCCTTCAGCACATCGACCACGCGCTGACGCGCCTCGGTCATGCGCGCCGGCAGGTCGACGGCCGATACGAATCGATAGCCGGTCAGGACCCGCGGCGGCTCCAGGGCGGCCGAGACGCTCATCGCCATGCGCAGGACGGCGCCGGGCGCCGCCATCGAATAGCCCGCGACCCAGTCGACGAAACGCCGGACCGCCGCCGGCATGCGGGGCGCCTCGAGCCGCTCGGCGACATCCTTCAGCCGCTTCGGATCGATCTCGCCGCTGCCCGCGCCCCACACAACGCCCACCGTTTCGCGCCGGCCGAGCGGTACGATGACGAAATCGCCCGCTTCGAGTTCGATCTCCGGCGGCACCCGATAGTCATAGGCGCCGGCCAGGGGCAAAGGCAGCAGTACGCTCACGCTGCGCGCTGCGCCAATCTGCCCGGGGCTCGAACTGGTGCCTGATTCCGCCATCGGCTACACTCTGGAAAGATACAGTCTAAGGAGGGCTGGCCCGAGTCGGCCAATCAGGCCGGCAGTGTCGGCGCCCCCGCCGCCTTCTACCTAGGGATTCTGGAACCGCTCCGCATGAAGTTCTTCATCGACACCGCCGACATCGCCGAGATCCGCGACCTGGCCGCCACCGGCCTGGTCGACGGCGTCACCACCAATCCTTCGCTGATCCACAAGTCCGGGCGCAACTTCATCGAGGTTGTGAAGGAGATCTGCGCCGTGGTCGAGGGGCCGGTCAGCGCCGAGGTGACCGCGACCGAGCATGCCAAGATGCTGGCCGAGGGCCGCAAGCTCGCCAAGATCGCCGACAATGTCTGCGTCAAGGTGCCGCTCACCCCGGACGGTCTCAAGACCTGCAAGGCGCTTCGCACCGAAGGCATCATGGTCAATGTGACGCTTTGCTTCTCGGCCGCGCAGGCGCTGCTCGCCGCCAAGGCGGATGCCAGCTTCATCTCGCCCTTCGTCGGCCGGCTGGACGATGTCGGCAGCGACGGCATGGAGCTGATCGAAGAGATCGTCCAGATCTACCACGCCTATGACAGCATCCGGACCGAGGTGCTGGTCGCCTCGGTGCGCCATCCGATCCATGTGATCCAGTCGGCGAAGATGGGCGCCGACGTCGCGACCCTGCCGCCGGCGGTGCTGCGCCAGATGTTCAATCATCCGCTGACCGACAAGGGTCTGGCCGCATTCCTCGCCGATTGGGCCAAGACCGGGCAAACGATTCTGTAAAACTTGGCGATTCTTTAGGGAGCGCAACGCAGCATCATGACCCAGACGCCCGAGGACGCCGCCGGCCGCACCCGTGAAGCCACGGGACCCGGCGGCACGGCATCGGGCACGTCGCGGGGGGCCCGCCTCACCGCCGCCGAGGTGATGGATTATCTGCAGCGCCATCCCGATTTCCTGACGCAGCATCCCGACCTGCTCGACGGGCTGAAGCTGCCCGACCGGCGCTCCGGCGACGGCGTGGTCGACCTGCAGCAATTCATGGTGGAAAAACTCCGCCGCGAGCTGCAGCGGCTGCGCGGCGATCAGGACGATCTCCTCTCCAACAGCCGCGACAATCTCGCGACCCAGACCCGCGTCCATCGTGCCGCCCTGGCGCTGCTCGATGCGAAGAGCCTGACCAACCTGATCGAGATCGTGACGACCGACCTCGCCGTCATCCTCGACGTCGATGTGGTGACGCTCTGCCTCGAGCGCAGCCAAGGCCTGACGGAACCGAGCCGGATGGAGGGCGTCCAGCTGCTCGATCGCGGTGCCGTCGACCAGCTCATCGGGCGCGAGCATGAGGTGCTGCTGCGCGACGAGGTGACGGGCGACCCCGCGCTCTTCGGCGGCGGGGCCGGCCTGGTGCGTTCGGACGCGTTGCTCCGGCTGACATTCGGCGAGGAGATGCCGCAGGGCTTGATCGCCTTCGGCACACGCCATCCGGGTTATTTCGATTCCGGCCAGGGCACCGAGCTCCTGGGATTCCTCGCGCGCATTCTCGAACATTGCGTGCGGTCGTGGCTGAGCTCGACCCGCTGAGGCTGACGCTCGAGCCGGCGCTGGCAACCGCCGTCGAGGACTGGACCGCCTGGCTCACCCATGAGCGCCGCGCCTCGCCGCACAGCGTTGCCGCCTATCGCCGCGATGTCGCCAGCTTCCTGCGTTTCCTGACCGAGCATCGCGGCCATGCGCCCGGCCTCGGGGATCTGCGCCAGCTCGAGCGCGGCGATTTCCGCGGCTGGCTGGCGCGCTCGAGCGCGCGGGGACTCGTGGCGGCATCGAACGCGCGGGCGATCTCCGCGCTCAAGAGCCTGTTCCGGTTCCTGGCAAAACGCGGGCTGGTGGAGAACGCGGCGCTGGGAACCCTGCGCCCGCCCCGCCTGCCGCGCTCCCTTCCCAAGGCGCTGTCCGCGGCCGAAGCCCAGGATGTCGTCGACGAGGCCGGAATCTATGCGAGCTCGCCATGGATCGCGCTGCGCGACCGGGCCCTCTTCATGCTGCTTTATGGCGCGGGCTTGCGTATCGCCGAGGCTCTCTCGCTCGATCGCCGCGATCTGCCGGCCGGCAACGCCCAGGCGATGACGGAACTGGTCGTCACCGGCAAGGGCTCGAAGCAACGCCGCGTGCCGCTGCTGCCCGAGATTCGTGCCGCCCTCACCGAATATGCGGGCGCCTGTCCGTTCGGCGCCGCCAAAGGGGATCCGCTCTTCGTCGGCGCGCGCGGCGACCGGTTGAGCGCGCGCGTGGCCCAGCGCGAGCTGGCGCGCCTGCGGGACTTGCTGGGTCTGCCCGACAGCGCCACGCCGCACGCGCTGCGCCACAGCTTCGCCACCCATCTCCTGGCCGGCGGCGGCGACCTGCGCACGATCCAGGAGCTGCTGGGCCACAGCTCGCTCAGCACCACCCAGCGCTATACCGAAGTGGACGGCACAGCACTGATGAAGCTCTACAATGATGCCCATCCCCGCGCGCGGCGCGGCGCAAACCGGAGGGCCTGATGAAACGTCGTACCCTCTTGACGGCTGCCTTTGCCGCGGTCTGCCTCATATCGATCAGGATCCCTGTCGTTCGGGCCGACGATTCGGTCGGCGAGATTATCTTGACCGAAATCGAGCGCCGGCTGATCGCCAGCTACTATCAGCAACACTATGAAGAATGGGATGCAGACAATCGCAACAATGGCAACAAGCACAAGAACAAGGAGTTGCCGCCAGGGCTCGCCAAGAAGGGCACGCTACCGCCGGGCCTCTACAAGCAATTGGTCCGCAACGGATCCTTGCCGCCAGGCCTCGAAGCAAGATCTCTGCCCAACGATCTCTCGATGCAGCTGCCACCGCGTCCCTCCAGCCAACGGCTCGTGATCGTGGATGACAAGGTCCTGCTGGTCCAAGCCGCGACCAACGTGATTCTCGACGTTCTCACCGTTGCCGCGATCGACGCCATCCAGAATAACTGAGTGAGGCGCCGTGGCGAAAACGCTCCATATTCGGGCGAGCCGCATCGAGGATGCCGAGGCCGTGGGCCGCATGGCCGGCGCCTTCGCCGCCTATCTGCGCAATCTCGGCGACATGACCGACTTCCGGTTCGATGCCGAGGCTTTTCGCCGCGACGGCTTCGGCCCCAATCCGGCCTTCAGCGGCCTGATCGCCGAGCAGGACGGCCGCCCGGTCGGCTATCTCCATTACCATTTCGGTTACGACGCCGATGCCGCGGCGCGGATGATGTTCATCGCCGATCTCTGGGTCGAGCCCGCGGCGCGCGGGCTGGGGGCCGGACGGGCACTCATGGCCGAAGCCGCACGGATCGGCCGCGAGAAACAGGCGGGCCTGCTGTTCTGGGCGGTTTATAAACCGAACAAGCTCGCGGCCGCCTTCTACGAGAAGCTCGGCGCGCATTATCTGCGCGATCTCGATTTCATGATCATCGATACCGCGGCGCTTTAGAGCTGCGATTCGATCGGCAGGAAGGCGATGAGCCTTGCCAGCAGTTTTCGCCCGAGGGCAGCTTCCGGCTCGTCGCGAAGGATCGTGACCGCGCCGGGCGCGCCGTCCTGCCAGGTGACGTGGCCGCGATCGAGCCCGATGCGATAGCTCTTCTGCGGCGAGGTCTCGTTGGCGAAGATCTTGCGGATCTCCCGGACCAGCCCCTCATGCTCGAAGACCACACCCATCTCGGTATTGAGCGATTCCGAGCGCGGGTCGAAATTCATGGACCCGACGAAGCCCAGCCGGTCGTCCACCGTGAAGGCCTTGGTATGGAGCCGGGCACTGCGCGATCCGAACAGCGAGTTGCGGCGGCGCTCGTCATAGGGCTTGAGCTCGAACAAACCAACCCCACCCTCGAGCAGCGGCCGCCGGCAACGGGCATAGGCGCCATGGACGGCGATCACGTCGGTTGCGGCGAGCGAGTTCGTCAGCACGGAGACCCTGACGCCTTTCTTCGCCAGATCGATGAGCTGGGCGGTTCCGGCGCCCCCGGGAATGAAATAGGGGGAGATGATTTCGAGATCCGCCGTCGCCGACATGAGCAGCGGCCGGATCACGGGCATCAGCCAGTTTTTCTGGCCCGTCCCTTTCACTTTCCCCGGCGGATCCGCGACGATTCTTGCCGTCGCCGTCCAGTGAATCCGTCCCTTGCCTGACAACAGGTCGCGGATCGTGGCCTGTTCCTCGACGCGCTTGAGATAGGGCCGCGAGGCCTCGTCGGCCGTCAGCGCCGCCAGCCGCCGCCGGAGCTTGCGCAGGCCCCGTTTGCGCTGCCGGCCCAGGGCGCCGATGGGAATGACGGCCCTGCTGTTCCAATATTTGTCGAAAACCGCCTCGGCCTGCCGGACCGCCGGACCCAGGGCCAGCAGATCGAGGTCGCGGAAGTTCGCATTCTGGCCCGCATCGAAATAGGCGTCGCCGATGTTGCGGCCGCCGATGACGGCGATCCGGCCGTCGGTGATCCAGGCCTTGTTGTGCATGCGTCGCGTGAACCTGACGGCGCGCAGCATCATCTCGAGCCCCCGTCGAAGCGTGCCGCCGCGCGTCAGGCTCGGATTGAACAGGCGGACGAAAATGTTCGGATGGGCATTGAGCGCCAGATAGGAGCGGTCATAGCGATGGGTGTTGATGTCGTCGAGGAGCAGGCGGACCCGCACGCCGCGGTCGGCCGCGGCGATGATCTCGGCGGCGAGCAGGCGGCCGGTCAGGTCGCCCTGCCAGAGGTAATATTGCAGATCCAGGCTGCGGCCCGCCTGCCGGGCGGCCAGCGCGCGGACGGCGAAGGCATCGAGATTGCCGGGCAGCAGGATCAGACCGGTCTCGCCCTCGTGCTGCGCGGTCAGCGGCGCCACCAGCTTGTCGAGCGGCATTGCGTCCTCGGCAACGGGCAGCGCGATGGCGGGCTTTCCGCTCGCCCGCTCGATGAAACGGCTGTAGGAGAGCAGCGCGAGATATGAAGCCAGAAACAGTCCGGCCAATGCAACGAGAGCCAGGAGAACCAGTTGCATTCTACCTCGTGGGTCAGCCCTTCCTTGGTTTCGAAGAAGAGACCGACCTCCCTGGCACCGTCAGGCGGCGATCTTGCCCTTCGAGGAAGGTGCCGTCGATGTCAGATGCTTCAGGTCGATATGGGCCTTGATCGGCAGGTGATCCGAAGCGACCCGGGCCAGCGGCGTGTCATGCACTTCGATGCCGGTGATCAGATCATGGGGACTCCCCAGGATCCGATCCAGCGCAAAGAGGGGGAAGCGCGAAGGGAAGCTCGGCAGATGCGCGGTCAGGGGTCCGAATTCGGGGTGCAGATTTTCGAGCGAGGAGCGCCGTCCCACCCGCCACTCATTGAGATCGCCCAGGAGCAGCGTGGGCCGTTCGCCCCGCGCCGCGACCGCCGTCACGATGGCCTCGGCCTGCCGGATGCGCGACCGCCGCAGCAATCCCAGATGGGCCGCCACGACGCGCAAGGGACCGGCCTTCAAATCCACATCCACCACCAGCGCGCCGCGCGGCTCGACGCCGGGCAGGGCGATCTGATGCACATGACTGACGCTGCCTTCGCGGAACAGAAGAACATTGCCGTGCCAGCCATGGCATTTCGGATGGCCCTTCACCTGCACCGGAACGAGACCGTTCTCGCGCTCCAGCCGTGCCAGGTCGAGGAGGCCTTCCCGGCTGCCGAACCGCTGGTCGGCTTCCTGCAGGGCGATGATGTCGGCGCCGATCTCGCCGATCACGGCCTCGACGCGGGCCGGATCGAAGCGCTGATCCATGCCGACGCATTTATGGACATTGTAGGATGCGATCAGCGCGCCCGTTTCCGCCTCGCGGCCGGACCGGTAGCTTCTCTTTTCCTGCTGCAAGGTGGCGAGGATATGGGACGAGAGGCGTTCCCTGCGGCGTTCTTTGATTCGGTTCGGCACAGGTCTCGGAACTCCCATTCCGGATTGACGCAGTTCGACCTAGGGGACCCGCCCCGCGGAAGACTCCGCCAACGGATCAGGACGGCAAGCGCCAGCGCCCTCATAGATAGGGCGCCCCTTCCTAATGTAAGGCTATTATGGCAAGGCAGCCAAGCCCATCAACGGCTTAAGAGGCGCCCTGTTCCCTTCGTGACGGGGCGCTCCGCCGCTCAGATATGGATGGCCCGCCCGTCGACCGCCAAGGCCGCTTCCTTGACCGCTTCGTTCAAGGTCGGGTGCGCATGGAAGGCGCGGGCGACGTCCTCGGCCGAGGCCTGGAACTCCATTGCCATCACCGCCTCATGGATCATCGTGCCGGCGTCGGCCGAGATGATGTGGCAGCCGAGGAGCCGGTCGGTCTTGGCGTCGGCGATGATCTTGACCAGGCCCTCGGTGTCGCCGGCACAGCGCGCGCGGCTGTTGGCGGTAATCGGGAACTTGCCGACCTTGTAGGCGACGCCCGCGGCCTTGAGCTCTTCCTCGGTCTTGCCGACGGTCGCGACCTCCGGGTGCGTATAGACCACGCCCGGCACGGTCTCGTAATTCACATGACCCGCCTGGCCCGCCAGGATCTCGGCCAGCGCGATCCCTTCCTCCTCCGACTTGTGCGCCAGCATCGGCCCGGCGATCACGTCGCCGATCGCGTAGATGCCAGGTACGTTGGTGGCGAAATGGCGATCGGTCTTGATGCGGCCCCGCTCGTCCTTCGCCACGCTCACGGTCTCGAGCCCGAGGCCCTCGGTAAAGGCACGCCGGCCGACGCAGAGCAACACCACGTCGGCATCGAGCGAGGCGGCATCGCCGCCGGCCGCCGTGACCATGGAGAGCTTCACGCCGTTGGCGCCCGCTTCCGCGCCCGTGACCTTCATGCCCAGCCGGAACTCGAAGCCCTGCTTCTGCAGGATGCGCTGGAACGACTTGGCGATCTCGCCATCCATGCCCGGCAGGATGCGGTCGAGATACTCGACGACGGTGACCTTCGATCCGAGCCGGCGCCAGACCGAGCCCATCTCGAGCCCGATATAGCCGGCGCCGATCACGATCAGATGGCCCGGCACGGGATTGAGCGAGAGCGCGCCGGTCGAGGTGACGATGCGCTTCTCGTCGACGGTGATGCCCGGCAGCGGCGAGGATTCCGAGCCCGTGGCGATGCAGATGCTTTTCGCGGTGAGCGACTGGTTGCCGCCGCCCTCGAGCGCCACCTCGACGCGGCCATGGCCGGCGATGCGGCCGCGGCCCTTGATGTAATCCACCTTGTTCTTGCGGAACAGGAACTCGACGCCCTTGGTCAAGTCCTCGACCACCTTGTCCTTGCGCCCGAGCATGGCGGCCAGATCGAGCGAGACATTGCCGACGCCGACGCCATGAACGGCCAGATGCGACTTGGTCTCCTCATAGATCTCCGAGGATTGCAGCAGCGCCTTGGAGGGGATGCAGCCGACATTGAGGCAGGTGCCGCCCAGCCGGCCGCGCATCTCGACGCAGGCCGTCTTGATCCCGAGCTGGCTGGCGCGGATCGCGGCGACATAGCCCGCCACCCCGCCGCCGATGATCACCAGATCGTAGGTCGTGTCCGCCATGGAATCTCTCGTCGATAAAGGAAGAAAGGGACCTCAGCGCCCGACCAGGACGCAGGCCCTTTCGCGTTGCTTGCCGTAGCAGGTCATGCGCTCGAAGGCGCCGCGCGGCACCGGGAAGTCGGTCATGTCCTTGGGCGTCTTGCCCTTGTCGACCGCGACCCAGGGATCGTTCACATAGACATTCTCGGCATCGAAGCCGGTCACCACCAGCCAATGGGCGACATGGTCGCCATGGATGTAGTTGGTGCTGACCAGCATGATCGGGATCATGCCCTGCCGGAAGCGCTCCTCGAGCTTGGCCTGCGAGGCCATCTCGTAATGGATCGGGATGCCCTGGCGCGCGGCCTCGGCCAGATCCCGCTCCTGCAGGACGCGCATGACTTCCTTACGCTCGGCCGAGCGGGTCCGCTCGCCCAGGAACACGTCGCGGTGATTGATATGGACCTCGGCCTTGTAGCCGCGCCGGCTCAAGGCCAGCGCCAGCGCCACCGGGCTGCAGCCGCCATGGCCGCCCGAGGGGCCGGAGAAGACCGAGGTCGCCTCGCGCCAGAGCTGGAGCTCGCTGGCCCGGTCGAACGGCGCCTTGGGATCGATGGCGCGCATCGACATCAGCACCGAGGAGGGCCCGCAGGTGAAGTCGGTGGTCTGGCGGTAATGCGGGATGCGGCGTTTGGCCGGGGTCTTGGTGGGCTTGCCCTTCGCGGCTTTCTTCGCCGTGGCAGGCTTGACCTTGGCTTTGGCGGCGGCTGACTTGGCTGTCGCGGACCGGGGCGCCGGCTTGGCAGCGCCGGCGCGCGCGCGTTTCGTCGTCTTCTTCATGTCCCCCTCGGGCCTCCGAAAATCTCAGATCTCCAGCAGCATCCGCTGCGGATCCTCGATGCCTTCCTTGAGCCGCACCAGGAAGGTGACGGCCTCGCGGCCATCGACGATGCGGTGATCGTAGGAGAGCGCCAGATACATCATCGGCCGGATCTCGACCTTGCCGGCGATCGCCACCGGCCGGTCCTGGGTCTTGTGCATGCCGAGGATGCCCGACTGCGGCGGATTGAGGATCGGCGTCGACATGAGCGAGCCATAGACGCCGCCGTTGGAGATGGTGAAGGTGCCGCCCTGGAGCTCGTCCAGCGTCAACTTGCCGTCGCGGGCGCGCTTGCCGAAATCGGCGATCTTCAGCTCGATATCCGCGAAGCTCATCCGGTCGGCATCGCGTATCACCGGCACCACCAGCCCCTGCTCGGTGCCGACGGCCACGCCGATGTCGTAGTGATTCTTGTAGACGATCTCCTCGCCGTCGATCTCGCCATTGACGGCCGGGATTTCCTTGAGCGCCATGATCGCCGCCTTCACGAAGAAGGACATGAAGCCGAGCTTCACGCCATGCTTCTTCTCGAAGGCGTCCTTGTAGTGGCTGCGCACGGCCAGCAGGTTCGTCATGTCCACCTCGTTGAAGGTGGTGAGCATGGCGGCATTGTTCTGGGCCTGCTTGAGACGCTCGGCGATGCGCTTGCGCAGACGGGTCATGCGCACCCGCTCCTCGCGCGGGGCGGCCCCTGCCGGGGCCGGCGCGGCGATGGGCGCCGGAGCGGCGGCCCCCGCCGGAGTGGGTATCTGGACCGGCGCCGCGAGACGGCCTTCGCGCTCGAGATAGCCCAGCACGTCGGTCTTGGTGATGCGGCCGGTCTTGCCGGTCGCCGGAATCTGGTCCGGCACCAGCTTGTTCTCTTCGACCAGCTTGCGCACGGCCGGCGCCAGGCGGTCGGGTTGCGGCGTCACCGGCAGCGCCTCGGTCGGCGGCGCCGGCTGGACGGTCTCGGGCGAAGCGGCTGCAGCCTGCGGTGCCGGAGCGGCGGCTTGCGGCGGCGGGCCGGGTGGGGTTTTCGGCACGATCGGCGTGGGGCCTGCGGCCGGGGCCGCGGCAGTCGCCGCCGCGCCGTCGCCGATCACGCCGACGATGGCACCGACCTCGACCGTGTCGCCGGTCTTGGCCCTGATCTCGGAAAGCGTCCCCGCCTTGGTGGCATAGACCTCGAGCGAGACCTTGTCGGTCTCGAGCTCGACCAGCGGCTCATCGACCGCAACCTTGTCGCCCACCTGCTTCAGCCACTTGGCGATGGTCGCCTCGGTGACCGACTCGCCCAGCGCGGGAACGACAATGTCTGTGGCCATGGGAACCTCGTGGCAATCGTCAAAAGGGGACCCGGAGGCCCTATTTCATTGGAAAGCTAGGCGGTGGTCAAACCCAGAGCCTCGGCCACCAGATGGGCCTGCTCCTTGATATGACGCTTGAGGAGACCGGTGGCGGGCGATGCCGAGGACGGACGTCCCGAATAGGTCAGGCGCGGCTGGCGGATGCCGGCTTCGCCCATCACCCGTTCGACCTCGGGCGCGGCGAAGGACCAGGCGCCCATATTCTTAGGCTCCTCCTGGCACCAGGTGATCTGGATGTCGGGCGAGAAGCGCTGCAGCTCGCCCTTCAGCGCCTTGTCCGGGAACGGATAGAGCTGCTCGAGGCGCAGGATATAGACGTCCTTGAGCCCCTGCTTCTCGCGCTCCTCATGGATGTCGTAATAGACCTTGCCGGAGCAGAGCACGACGCGGCGGATGTCGCGATCGGCGGCCAGCTTGCCATGCGCTTCGTCATGGAGCACGCGATGGAAGCTGGTGCCGGTGCTCATATGCTCGAGCTTGGACACGGCGAGCTTGTGCCGGAGCAGCGATTTCGGCGTCATCGCGATCAGGGGCTTGCGGAAATTGCGATGCAGCTGCCGGCGCAGCACGTGGAAATAGTTCGAGGGCGTGGTGCAGTTCACCACCTGCATATTGTCCTCGGCGCAGAGCTGCAGATAACGCTCGAGGCGGGCCGAAGAATGCTCCGGACCCTGGCCTTCATAGCCATGGGGCAGCAGCATCACCAGGCCCGACATGCGCAGCCATTTGCTTTCGCCCGAGCTGACGAACTGGTCGACGATCACCTGCGCGCCGTTGGCGAAATCGCCGAACTGCGCTTCCCACAGCACCAGGGCCCGCGGCTCGGCCAGGCTGTAGCCATACTCGAAGCCCAGCACGCCGGCTTCCGAGAGCGGGCTGTCGATCACCTCGAGCTTGGCCTGCTTCTCGCGGATATTGTTGACCGGCAGATATTCGTCCTCGTTCTCCTGGTCGATCAGCACCGCATGGCGCTGGGAGAA
>NZ_JBOHKS010000112.1:0-47431 GCF_050729195.1 Hypericibacter sp. | reverse complement strand
CTCTTAAGCGGTGCAGGCAGGCTCTACGCGGAATCCACAGGGGGAGGTTGCAATGGGTGATTATCCAACCAAGCAACAATTCGCGGCCATCAGTCACGGATATCACTCGGATCCAAGTCAGTCGCTTTCGCTTAACGCCGACGCTTATACCGATCCGCGCTGGTATCAGGTCGACCTGCGAGAAATCATCTCAAAGACTTGGCAATGGGTATGCCACGCCGAGAAGCTCCGGCAGCCGGGCTCCTTCGTCACGACTGAAATCGCCGAAAAGCCGATCGCAGTCGTCAGAGATCGCGACGGTGTTCTGCGCGCGTTTTATAACGTCTGCAAGCATCGAGCGCACAAGCTGCTCAGCGGCGAGGGCAACACGACGAGGATAATGTGCCCGTACCATGCTTGGACCTACCGGTTGAGCGGGGAGTTGCTCCGGGCGCCGCACACCGAGCACCTTCAGCATTTCGATCCCAAGGCAATCTCGCTCGAGCCGGTTCAGGTGGAAGAGTTCTGCGGATTCATCTATGTGAACCTCGACGCCAAATCACCTTCACTCGGCAAGCTCTCCGGCAATCTCGAGAACGAGATTCGACACTGGGCTTCCGACATCGACACGCTGACGTTCGGCCACCGGCTGACCTACGACATCAAGTCGAACTGGAAAAATGTCGTCGACAACTTCCTTGAATGCTATCACTGCCCAATATCGCACAAAGACTTTTGTACGCTGGTTGACATGGACACATACAAAGTCACCACGCACGGCATCTACTCAAGTCATATGGCGGACGCTGGCAAGCAAGCGAACCGGGCTTATGACACCTCGAACGCCAAGGTCCGCACCCATGCCGTATGGTGGCTGTGGCCGACGACCTGCCTAATGCGCTATCCAGGTCGTAGCTCGATGATTGTTCTCAACATCGTGCCCGCAGGCCCGGACCGTACGTTCGAGACCTACGACTTCTTCCTCGAAACACCAGAACCGGACGAAACCGAAAAAGCGGCGATCGAGTACCTCGACAAGGTTCTTCAGGTCGAGGACATCGGCCTCGTCGAGAGCGTACAGCAGGGCATGAACACACCCGCCTTTCAGCAGGGCCGGATCGTCTACGATCCCAGTGGGTCGGGCAAGTCGGAGCATGGGCTCCATCATTTTCACGGCTTGGTTCTCGACGCATACGCTGGAGCAGCCGCCTAAGTCTCAGATCGGCAGGCCGGCGCTGCGCAGCCCTTCGCGGAAATGCGCGACATCGGCGTCGCGCTTGAAGGGCAGGCTGTCCACCAGCCAATTGACATGATCGGCCGGCGTCGCCTTCGGATCGCCGGCCCAGCTCTGTTGCGCCTGGCTCAGGAAGGCGGTGGCTTGCGCCTGCGCTTCCTCCTTGCGGCCGGCTTTGGCCGCGGCCGCGGCATGCCACAAGGCGGAATGCGGATAGAGCTCGCCGATCGAGCCATAGATCGCGAGTGCCGGCTCATATTGCTGCGCGATGAAATGGATCACCGCCTTGTCCGAGAGATACCAGTCCGGGCAATAGGGGTTGAGCCGTAG
Source organism: Hypericibacter sp. (assembly GCF_050729195.1). NCBI lineage: Bacteria > Pseudomonadati > Pseudomonadota > Alphaproteobacteria > Rhodospirillales > Dongiaceae > Hypericibacter > Hypericibacter sp. Next base: position 45,888 of record NZ_JBOHKS010000112.1, on the reverse strand, counting down.
CGCCGCCTCGGCCATCTCGAGGCCGGCCTCGGGTTCGCCGAGGAAGGCGTGGGCCGTCGCCCGCGACATGGTGACTTCGGCATCGTTCGGATTGAGCTCGTCGGCGATGGTCCAATGTTTGACCGCCCGGTCGAACTCGCGTCGCATCATATGGACCCAGCCCAGGATGACATGGGGCTGCGCATCGCTCTCGTCGAGCTCGACCGATTTGCGGGCATGCTCCAGGGCTTCCTCGAGGAACGGCTCGCGCGGCTGGCCCCAGGCCCCCACCAGCAGCTCCATATAGCAGAGCTCGGCGAGGCCGGCATGGGCGCGCGCATAGCGCGGATCGGTTGCCAGCGCCTTCTCATAGAGCGCCTTGGCCTCGGCATGACCCTCGGCGGTGCCCAGCTCATGCGCGTTCGTCGCGGCCAGCCAGTATTCATAGGCTTGCAGGCTGTCGGGCGGCTTGCGGCGGGCCATTTCCAGGTCGGCGCGCTGCAGCCGGTTGACCAGCCGCCCCACGATCGCGCGCGTGACTTCGTCCTGCAGCGCGAACAGCTCGGCCGCCTCCTTGTCGTAGCGCTCGGCCCAGACATGGTGGCTGGTGGCGGTCTCGATCAACTGCACCGTGACCCTGATCTTGCCACCGGCGCGGCGCAGGCTGCCTTCGAGCAGATAGCGCACGCCGAGCTCGCTGCCGATCCGGCGCACATCGGCCGGCCGGTGGCGATAGAGGAAGGAGGAATCGCGCGCGATCACGAACAGGGAATGGAAGCGCGACAGATCGATGATGATGTCCTCGGCCATGGCATCGCACAGCATCGCCTGCGCCGGATCGCTGCTCAGATTGTCGAAGGGCAGCACGGCGATCGAAGGCCGGTCCGGCAAGGTGAGATCGCGCCGGACGCTGCGCGTCGGGTTGACACCCTCGCGCGCCCGGTCCAGCGCATGGAGATGCAACGGGCGGGCGATGTTCTTGAGGCGATGCTCGCCCAGATCGATGAAGGTGAAGGGCACCTTCCCGTTCACCTGGCGCATCGCGTCGTCGCTCAGCACCACGCCGCCCGGCGTCGCCACCGCCTCGATGCGCGACGCGATATTGACGCCGTCGCCCAGCAGATCGTCGGCCACGGCCAGCACGTCGCCCATATTGATGCCGACGCGGAACTCGAGACGGCGGTCGGCCGCCACTCCGCGGTTGAAGGTCGCGATCTGTTCCTGCATCGCGGCGGCACAGCGCACCGCCTCGACCACGCTGGGGAATTCCGCCAGGAGTCCGTCGCCCATGGTCTTGAAGACCCGCCCGCCATGGGAAACGATCAGCGGATCGATGGTGTCGCGGCGATGGCGTGTCAGGGCCGCCACCGTCCCGTCCTCGTCGATCTCGATGAGGCGGCTGAAGCCGACCACGTCGGCGGCCAGGATTGCCGCCAATCGTCGCCGGGTTTCGCTCATCACCATGCCACGCTCCGCCGCCCGGAAAGGGGTTTGACTTTAGTCCGCCGTAACCGGCTACTCAATCGCAGCGCCGGAAGCCCGTACGCCCCGGCGACTTGTCCCGCCGGCCTCCGATACTCCATGCTCGGGTCGAACCGTTTCGCGGGTCCCGGGCGGCCTCTTCCCTCACCCGTGCCAGGGGAATTCGACGTCATGATCGAGCTGATGATCGACCAGTGGACTCATCCCGATGGCAGCCTCCGCTATCTGTGGTCGGTCTGGCGGAGCGGCAAGCGGATCGGCCTCGGCGACAGCACGCCGACATCGGAGGCCGCCGAGACCGCCGGGCGGCTCTGGTGTCAGAAGAACCTCGCCCAACCCCCGGATCGCGTGACGAGACTGTGACGCCCGCAACCTGCCACCCCAAAGCCTACTGACGCGCCTTCAGCAGGTCGCGGATTTCGGTCAGCAACACTTCCTCGCGGGGCGGCGGAGGGGGCGCGGCAGGGGCCGCCGGCTTCTTGCCGAGGGTCTGCAGCTTGTTGACCTGCTTAACCAGCAGGAACACGGCGAAGGCGACGATCAGGAACTTGATGATCGCATTGATGAAGAGCCCGTAATTGATGGTCGGGACTCCAGCCGCCTGTGCAGCCTTGAGCGTCGCAAAATCGCCGCCCTTGAGACTGATGAAGAAATCCGAGAAGTCGATCCCCCCCAGGAGCACGCCGATGGGCGGCATCAGCAGGTCATTGACCAGCGAGCCGACGATCGCGGTGAAGGCCGCGCCGATGATGATGCCGACGGCCATGTCGATGACATTGCCGCGGCTGATGAAGGTCCGGAATTCCTGAAACATGTCGATTTCCCCTTTTGACGGCCGGCGGCGCCTGCCCCTCGTCCTGCCACCGTCGGGCCCCGCGGCGGGCGGTCCGGCAAGCACAACCGCTCCCTTGAATGTGGAGTGCAATCGGGGCGCGGGCAACGGGCTTGCGGCGGCGGCCCCGAAAACGCCCAAAAGGCGGGGGAAGTCCTGTTTGGCCTCTCGGCCGGCCAGCGGTTATAGGGCTGGCTTCCTGCCCTGCAGCTGGGAGCGCACCCAATGGATATGCAGGCGCAAATGATAGAGATCCTCGGCATAGGCCAGCGGGATCTTCAGGCCGCTCAGCTCCTGTTGCAGCTTGTCGAGCTCGCCCGACAGGAGCGCATGGTCCGCCCCTTCCGCCAGGGCCGCCATTTCGATGCGGCGCAGCTGCCGATAGCGCTTGAAGAGCTTGCGCTGGATCTGCCAGCGATAGAGCGGTGGCCCCAACCGGAACAGCGGGATCATCAAGGTCAGGATCGGCACCAGCAGGATCAGCAGGCGGTCGGCCCAGACCGCGGCCCAGAACGGCAGATAGCGGTAGAAGAAAGAAGGTCCCTTCTCGAGAAAGCGGGCGGCGTCGGAATCGAGCGGATAGTCCACAAAGGTCGCCGAGGGGAAGCGGCCCTCGGGCGCGAAATCCTGCCGCGGCCGGTGAACCTTGGCGATCGCTTCCAGCAGCAGATGCACGAGCGCCGGATGGAGGTCTTTGTGGATCACGAGCTGGGCCGCCGGCGCCACCATGGTGATGTCGTTTCGTGGCAGATCGTGCGGCAGGTCGATCGTGCCGGCAGGCAAGGTCACCTCCGACAGGAACGGCAGCGCATAGCGGAACGCAGGCGCCCGCACGAAATCCATCAAGACCAGATCATGGTCGGCGGCGAGCTTGGCCAATAACGGGCTGATGCGCGCGCTCACGAAGAAGGCGGCGTCCAGATCGCCGGTCTCGAGTTGGGCCGCAGCCTGATCGCCCCCGACCTCGACCAGCTCCGCGTCGCTGGGACCGACACCGCTCGCCGCCAGGAGTTGTCGCGCGACGATCTGCGTTCCGCTGCCCGGTTGGCCGATGGCAATGCGACGATCGGCGAGGTCGGTCAAACGCCGCGCCCGGCTGCCCTCGCGCGTGAACACCCATACCGGTTCAAAGAACAGGCTGCCAAGATCGCGCAGGTCGGGCTGCAGATCGGCGCTGCCGACGCCGCCCTGGATCAGCGCGGCGTCGACCTCGCTCTTCGGATCCATCAACAACGCAAGATTGGCCACGGTCCCTTCGGTCGGAACGAGGTCGACCGTGATTCCCTCATCGGCCAGGATCTTTCGATAGCGCTCACCTATATCGGCATAGGCGCCGCCTGTCACACCCGTCGCCAGCTTCATCGACCGCGGCGGGAGCGGCGCCATGTATTGCACCGCAATATAGAACCCGACCGCAACCAGCAGCAGGATCAGTCCGTAGACTCGGAAAAATTCCCGCACGAGCTGTTGCCCTTCCCCATCGCGCGCCGGGGCGCAAAGCCGCACCATCCCAGGCTCGCGAAGCTTAACTCAAGCCGAAGACGATGGGACAGGCCCTGGAATCGGCCGACCGGGCGTGAGAGCGGGCTTCGTGATCACAATCGGCGACCCTCTTCGTCTCATGGCGACGGAAGCGCGTGGCTGCGAGACCGGGCGGTGCTGCCGATCATGGTTAAAGCACGCCATTTCCGCATCGCGCAGAGCGGATCGCCCGTGAGTCACGGGAGTCATTCGCGAATTGTATCGGCGCCATGCGCATCGCCAGTTGCGATCATCGGCTTACGTGAGTATAGAATCTGACGGAATTTTTCCCGGCCCACGTCCGACTCACGATCGACATCGCGCCATGGACGGGACCTCACATTGACGCCACGACCCGCAGGACGACGCTGCGCTCGATTTGATTGGACCCTTTGCCAGTGCGCTTACCATTTTCATCGGCCCCGCCTGCATTTCAGACCGAGAGCGCCCCGTGACGGACATATGTCCGCCATCGTGGAGTGGCGACCGGAAATAAGAAAATATTCTTATGTCGGGCGATGTCGTCGTCGCTCCTGACGCCGCCGTCAAATTCCGCATAGATCGAATTGACTACGCAATAGACCCTATGCCGGAACAAACGAAACAGAGGACTGGCCTAAGCAAGTGCCCATCGTGAAGGACCTCGATCGCGGCTGATCGAGTGTCCCATCAATCAAGGGGGTGATCCGTGACATGCAAAAGCAGGGCCGGCCGATAGAAAGCGCGATCGTCTGCGTCGGCCCGGCCTCTGTCGAGCAGGAAGCCATCCGTGGTTTGCTCGCGCAGTTGCGGACCGAAGGCGAGGTCGAATCGGCAGACACGGTGGCGGCGATTGCTGCCCGCATCGACGCGGGCGAAGCGCCGGCCATGCTGCTCGTGCTCGATTCCGCCGCCGCCGAAGCCGCCGACGGTTGGATCAGCGCGCTGCGCGTCCGGCTGCCGCGTCTGCTGGTCGCCATCTATGGCAGCTTCGACGATCTGGCCGTCCAGACCTGGCTGCGCCACGGCGTCGACGCGCTGATCGAGCGCAACACCCCGGCCAACAGCGTGCTCGAGACGATCGCCTTCGTGCTGGCCGGCAACCGTTACATCTCGCCGGGCCTGTTCCTCGTCGGCAGCCGGCGGGATGCGCCGAGCGGCCTGCTCGCCAGCGGCGGCTGGCGGTCCTTCCTGCTCGAGGACCTGCCGGTCCCGATGCTCATCATCCAGGGGGAACGGTTCGTCTATGCCAATGCGACGGCCAAGACGATCCTGGCCGTCGATGATGACGAGATCGGACGGATCCGCTTCTGGGATCGTATCGCCGATTCGCGCCGCCAGGAGGTCCGCGATCTGGTCCTGGGATGGCAGCGGGGCGAGCCGGTCCAGTCGCGCATGCCGGTGACCTTCACCGGGGCCAGCGGGAAGGCCATTCCGACCGAATGGTTCTCGTCGATCACCCGGATCGCCGGCCGGGCGGCCGTGGTCGCGATCTGCACCCCGACCCCCGAAGGCGGCGAGGGCCGCACCGGCGGCGATCGCAGCAACAGCGCCGCCATGCAGCGCCCGACACTCACCCTGCGCCAGAACGACATCCTGGCCTTGCTCGCGAACGGGGCCTCGAACAAGGAAATCGCGCGCCGGCTGGAGCTGTCCGAAGCCACCGTCAAGCTCCATGTCCACCGCATCCTGCGCGTGCTGGGCGGCAAGAACCGGACCGAGGCGGCCCATCTGGCGCGGACCCTGGGGCTGCTCGATCGCTGACCGGGGCGTCACCCCGATTCATTGCCTATAATTTAGACTTTTCAATCTCTTGGGCTTCCGGCCGCAGGATTCGCGGACCTGTCCCGTGTGGCTTTTGGAACAGGATGACCAAGACGACAGGCCCTCACCCCGCATCCCGCCGATGCGGGCCTCGATCGAGGGACCCTTTCGAACCGGATGGCCCGAAAGACCCCCATGAACGACACCCTGCTGGTGAGCAAGCCCCCGCGCGCGGAGGGTCCTGCCCGGACCCAGACCGCGCGCCGACTGGCCTCCCCGGCCGGCAAGCCCAAGCGGCGCAGCCGGCTCTGGCTGGCCTTGCTGCTGGTCGCGATGATCGCCGGCGGCGGTGCCGCAGCCTGGCATTTCGCGCGCGCCTCGACCTCGCCGACCCATGTCCCCACCGTCGCCGTGACCAAGGGCGATCTCGAAGCCTCGCTGACCGCGGTCGGTGCGCTGCAGCCGAAGAACTATGTCGATGTCGGCGCCCAGGTGTCAGGCCAGCTGCAGTCGCTCCATGTCACTTACGGCTCGGAAGTGAAGAAGGGCGACCTCCTGGCCGAGATCGATCCGACCGTTTTCGGCGCCAAGGTCGCTTCGGAGCAGGCGCAGCTTCGGATCCTGCAGGCGCAGATCGCCGAGCAGAAGGCCCAGCTCGTCCTGGCGCAGTGGCAGAACGCCCGCAACCAGCGCCTTTATAAGCAGAACGCCGTCAGCCAGGACGTACTGCAGACCGGCGAAGCCAACGAGGCGGTCGCCCGCGCCCAGATCGCGGCGCTGCAGGCCCAGCTGGAGCAGGCGCAGTCGACCCTCGATGGCGACCTCGCCAATCTGCAATACACCAAGATCTACGCGCCCATCGACGGCACCGTGGTCTCGATCTCGGCACAGCAGGGGCAGACCCTGAACGCCAACCAGTCGGCGCCGGTGATCCTGCGGATCGCCGACCTCAACACCATGACCGTCTGGGCGCAGGTCGCCGAGGCCGACATCGTCAAGGTCAAGACCGACATGGCGGTGCATTTCAGCACGCTCGGCATGCCCGACCGCCAGTGGACGGGCATCGTCCGCCAGATCCTGCCGACGCCCGAGGTGATCAACGACGTCATCCTCTATGACGTGCTGATCGACGTCGCGAATCCCGACCATGCGCTGATGACACAGATGAGCGCCCAGGTCTTCTTCGTGCTGGGCGAAGCCAAGGATGCGCTACTGGTACCGGTGGCGGCCCTCGAGCCGATGACCGCCGTCGCCGGCGATACGCAGGCCGGCACGCCCTACAAGGTCAAGGTTCGCACCGCCGACGGCATCGTCACCCGCGAGATCAGGGTCGGCCTCAGCGATCGCGCCAATGCGGCCGTGATCGCCGGCCTCGCCGAAGGCGACCATGTGGTCCTGCCGACGGCGTCGGGCACGGGCCAGAGCACGACCCGCAACCAGCCGCCGGCGAGGCTCGGGTTTTGAACGCGATCAACCAGACCTTCACGTCAGGCGGCGCGGCCTTCGACCCGGACGTCCTGACCGAGCCGCTGATCGAGCTGGAGGATGTCTCCAAGCTCTATCCCAGCGGCGACGGGGCGCTGGTGGCGCTCGACCGGGTGTCGCTGACGATCCGGCGCGGCGAATATGTCGCCATCATGGGCCAGTCGGGCTCGGGCAAGAGCACGCTGATGAACCTGATCGGCTGTCTCGACCGCCCGACCAGCGGCACCCTCAGGATCGCGGGCCGCGACGTGGCGGAACTCGACAGCGACGAGCTGGCGGAGCTGCGCCGCAACGTCTTCGGTTTCGTGTTCCAGCGCTACAACCTGCTGGCCACGGTCACGGCCTCCGAGAATGTCGAGATGCCGGCGATCTATGCGGGCCTGCGCCATCATGAGCGCGCCGAGCGCGCCAAGCTCTTGCTGGAGCGGCTGGGGCTGGGCGAACGCGGGCATCACCGGCCAAGCCAGCTTTCGGGCGGCCAGCAGCAGCGCGTCTCGATCGCGCGCGCCCTCGTCAATGGCGCCGAGGTGATCCTCGCCGACGAGCCGACCGGCGCGCTCGACAGCCACAGCGGCCAGGAAGTGCTGGCGCTGCTGCGCGAGCTCAACGCCGAGGGCCGCACGATCCTGCTCATCACCCACGACGCCACCATCGCGGCCCAGGCGCGCCGCACCATCCGCATCCATGACGGCCAGATCACAGACGATTCGAAGCCCGACAGCGGCGACATCGCCACGGTGACCGACGAAGCGCTGGTGAAACCGCGCCGGGCCGCCGCGGCCCTGCATTTCCTCGAGGCGGTCAAGATGGCGCTGCGCTCGCTGCGCGCCAACCTGTTCCGCACCGTGCTGACCCTGCTCGGCATCGTCATCGGCGTCGCCTCCGTCATCACCATGCTGGCCGTGGGCGACGGGAGCCAGCAGCAGGTGATCGACCGCATCTCCGCCATGGGCACCGATCTGATCCTGGTCCGGCCGGGTGCCCCCAATATGCGCAACACCGGCGACATCGCCACGCTGGTTCCCGACGACGCCGCCGCGATCGCCGGTCTGCCGAATGTCAGCCAGGCCGTGCCGGAGCGCAGCGCCAGCGCCACCCTGCGCCATGGCAATCGCGACTACGCGACCACCGTCGACGGCACCTGGCCCAGCTTCAGCAGTGCGCGCGACTGGCCGGTCGAGGCCGGCACCTTCTTCACCAACGAAGACGTCAAGAGCTATGCCCCCGTCATCGTTCTCGGCCGCACCGTCGCCGACAATCTCTTCGGCGCCGGGGCCAATCCGGTCGGCCAGTATCTGCTGGTCAGCAACATCCCGTTCCAGATCATCGGCGTGATGTCGGCCAAGGGCGCCTCGCCCAACGGCGCCGACCAGGACGATGTCGCCTTCGTGCCGCTCTCGACCGGCTTGATGCGCGTCTTCGGCAAGCAGTATGTGCGCAGCATCACGGTCCGGGTCGACGACGTCGCGAAGATCGACGAGACCCAGGCGGCGGTCACATCGCTGCTGGTCCAGCGCCACAAGACCGAGGACTTCCAGACCCGCAACATGGCCTCGCTGCTGGACACGGTCTCGCAGACGCAAGGCACCCTGACCCTGCTGCTGGGCTCGGTCGCGGCGATCTCGCTGCTGGTGGGCGGCATCGGCGTCATGAACATCATGCTGGTCAGCGTCACCGAGCGCACGCGCGAGATCGGCGTGCGCATGGCCACGGGTGCCCGCATGCGCGACATCCTGCTCCAGTTCAACGCCGAGGCGGTGGTGGTCTGCGGCATTGGCGGCGCCATTGGCGTGCTGCTGGGCCTGCTCGCCAGCCAGATCGCCGGCAGTTTCGGCATCCCCACGCTTCTGTCGCTACCGCCGGCCCTGGCTGCCTTCGGCTGCGCCTTCCTGACCGGCATCCTGTTCGGCTATCTGCCCGCACGCAAAGCCGCGCGGCTGGATCCGGTCGTGGCCCTGTCCGCCGAGTGATGAGCATGCTCCAGAATCTCGACTCCCCGCGCAAACGCCGCCTGCTGCAGGCGGGCTTTCTCAGCCTGGCGCTGGCCTTGGGCGCCTGCAGCCTGGTGCCCGACTATGCCCAGCCGGCCGTGCCGGCACCCGCGGACTGGCGCAACCAGACGGTGACGGTGACGCCGGCCGCCATCTCCGGCGACGCGGCCGCCTCCGTCATGTCGAGCGCCATGCCGGACCAGCTGTCCGATCATTGGTGGACGGCTTACGGCAATGACGAGCTGGACCGCATGGTGGCGACCGCGCGCGACGACAATCACGATCTGCTGGCGGCGATGCGCCGGATCGACCAGGCGCGGGCGCAGGCCAAGGGCGCCGCGGCGCCGCTGTTCCCGACCGTCGAAGCCGACGCCGGCAGCAGCCGAAGCGGCAGCGGCCGGACCTCCGACGTCTCGGTTTCCTACAGCGCGGGCCTGTCGGTGGGCTATGAGCTCGATCTCTGGGGCAAGAACCGCGCGGCGCTCCAGAGCGCGGATGCCAGTTTCCAGGGCAGCGTCTATGACGCGGCGGCGACCGACCTGGTGCTGCAGGACGATGTGGTCACGACCTATCTGACGCTGCTGGCGCTGGGCGATCAGCTGAAGGTGGCACAGTCGAACCTGAAGGATTCGCAAGACACGCTCGCCCTCATCGAGATCCGGTTCAAGGAAGGTGCGGCCTCGGCCCTGGATCTGGCGCAGCAGCGCCAGCAGGTGGCGAGCACGGCTGCCACCATTCCCGCGCTGCAGAACCAGTATGACCAGAACCAGGCGGCCCTCGCCTTGCTGCTGGGGCTGCCGCCGGCCTCGCTCGAGATCCAGAACGCCAGCCTCGATTCGGTGACCTTGCCCGGCATCGCGGCGGGCCTGCCTTCGACCTTGCTCGAGCGCCGCCCCGATCTGCGCAAGGCCGATGCCGATCTGCGGGCGGCCAATGCCGAGATCGGCGTGACGCGCGCCGATTTCCTGCCGACCATCCAGCTCACCGGCAGCGGTGGCCTCGCCAGCGGCGCGCTGACGGCCTTCTTCCAGCCGGAGAGCGCGATCTACAGCCTCGCCGCCTCGCTGCTGGCGCCCTTGTTCGATGGCGGTGCGCGCGAAGCGAACTACGACCAATCCGTCGCCCGCTACAAGGAGCTGGCCGAGACCTATCAGCAGACGGCACTGACCGCCTTCCGCGACGTGGAGGTCGCCCTGTCGGCGCAAAGCACGAGCGCCGCGCAGGAAGCGGCGCTGCAGGAATCGGCGGATCAGGCGCAGGCGGCGCTCACGCTCGCGAACCTGCTTTATCGCGAAGGTGCGACCGACCTGCTGACGGTGCTCGACGCCCAGCGCGCGCAGCTCCAGGCCCAGAACAGCCTGGTGCAGGCGCGTCTCACCCGGCTGCAGGCCGTGGCCGATCTCGCCAAGGCGATGGGCGGCGGCTGGCAGGATCAGCAGGTGGTCGCGGGAATCTAGCGCGGTTGGCCTGAGGGCGGTCAGGGCGTTCGTTTCGAATTATTCAGGCCGTCGTCGGGGCCGGATGCACCCTCGCCGATCGCGGCCAGGAGCTGATGCAGCCGCACCGGCTTGTTGAGGACCATGACGCTGCCGATGCCCTTGGCCTGGCTGAGCCGTTCCGCCAGGCGCCCGTAATGCGGGTTGTAGCCGGTAACCAGCAGCAGGCGCGCCCGGCAACCCTCCTCGCCCAGCCACCGCACGAACTCGACCCCATCCATGACGGGCATCACCACGTCGAGCACGATCACGTCGGGATCGAAGCGCCGATAGACGGCCTTCGCTTCCTCGCCATTGCCCGCCATCTCGACCTGCATGCCGATGCCTTCCGCCGCCTCGCGCACGAAAGCCGCAAAGCGGGGCTCGTCATCGACGACCATGAGGCGACGCGGCGCGGTTGAGGAACCGGGGGTCATGACCTTCCCAGGATAACATCGGCAGAAAACAGGTCGATCCTTCCTTCGGAGGCCCGCCGGACCCTTCCTTGGGGACCCTCGGCGGAGGGCCGACCAGAATGGCGGTCGTTTCTTTATGGGTTCTTTATGCCGGCGGCCGGCCGGCCACATGCGGCTCCTATAGCCGTCCCGCCCCGCTCCCATCGATTTCCTATCGGCATGAGGACATTTCTGTGGCTGCGCCCGGGCCTGCTTGCCCGGGAGCCATTCATATCAGTTTCGCCGGCCTCCGATCGCCGGCTCCAGGCCGGAGAACAATCATGCTGGACGTCTTGATGGTGCTGCTGGGATCGGCGGGATTCGCCCTGATGCTCGGCTATGCCGCGATCTGCACCAGGCTGTAACCGACACCCGGAGCAACCCCAATGTTCGACTATCTCCTCGGCGGCGCCGTCTCGCTCGCCCTCCTCATCTACCTCGTTTACGCGCTCCTGCGCCCCGAGAAATTCTGAGGCTCCATCATGACCGCAAACGGAATTCTTCAGATCGCAATCTACTGCGCGATCATCATGGCCCTGGCAGTGCCGGTGGGCCTTTACATGGCGCGCCTGTTCTCGGGCGAGCGTAATTTCCTCACCCCCATCCTGGGGCCGGTCGAGGCGATCTGTTATCGCATCGCCGGTGTCGACCCCAAGAAGGAACAGCATTGGCTCACTTACGCGTTCGCCATGCTGCTCTTCAACCTGGTCTGCTTCCTCTCGCTCTACGCCCTGCTCCGCTTGCAAGGCTATCTGCCGTTCAATCCGCAGGGCATGGGCGCCATGGCGCCCGACCTCGCCTTGAACACGGCGATGAGCTTCACCACCAACACCAACTGGCAGAACTATGGCGGCGAGACCACGCTGGGCTATTTCGTCCAGATGGCCGGGCTGACCGTCCATAACTTCGCCTCGGCCGCGACCGGCATCGTCATCGCGATCGCGCTGATCCGCGGCTTCGCCCGCCGCTCGGCGCAGACCATCGGCAATTTCTGGGTCGATCTCACCCGCTGCACCCTCTATCTGCTGCTGCCGATCTCGATCGTCGTGGCGCTCTTCATGGTGTGGCAGGGCATGCCGCAGAATCTGAGCGCCTATACCGACGCCACCACGCTCGAAGGCGCGCATCAGTCGATCGCCCAGGGGCCCGTCGCGTCGCAGCTCGTCATCAAGATGCTGGGAACGAACGGCGGCGGATTCTTCAACGCCAACTCCGCCCATCCTTACGAGAATCCCAACGCCATCACGAATCTCGTGCAGATGGTGCTTATCCTCAGCCTCGGCGCCGGCCTGACCATGACCTTCGGGCGCATGGTCGGCAACATGAAGCAGGGTTGGGCACTGTTCGGCGCCATGGGCCTGCTGATGCTGGCCGGTGTCTTCGTGGCCTACTGGGCGGAAGCCGGCGGCAACCCCGCCTTCGCCCATCTTGGCGTCGACCAGGTCGCGAGCTCGCTCCAGGCGGGCGGCAATATGGAGGGCAAGGAAGTCCGCTTCGGCATTGCCAACTCGGCGCTGTTCGCGACGGTCACGACCGATGCGTCTTGCGGTGCGATCAACAGCTGGCATGACAGCATGATGCCGCTGGGTGGGCTTGTCCCCATTGTCAACATGCAGCTGGGCGAGATCATCTTCGGCGGCGTCGGCTCAGGCCTTTACGGCATGCTGCTGTTCGCCATCCTCGCCGTCTTCATCGCCGGCCTCATGGTCGGGCGCACACCCGAATATGTCGGCAAGAAGATCGAATCCCGCGAGGTCAAGATGGCGATGCTCGCCATCCTGGTCCTGCCGCTCTCGATCCTGGGCTTCACCGCGCTGGCGAGCGTCGTGCCCGCCGGCCTGGCGGGGCCGCTCAATGCGGGGCCGCACGGTTTCAGCGAGATCCTCTACGCCTTCAGCTCGATGACGGCCAACAATGGCAGCGCCTTCGGCGGACTCACCGGCAACACCATGTTCTACAACCTGACCGGCACCGTCGCGATGCTGGTCGGCCGGTTCGCCATGATCGTGCCCGTGCTCGCCATTGCCGGCTCGCTTGCCGGCAAGAAGCTGGTGCCCGCCTCGATCGGCACCTTCCCGACCGATAACGGCCTGTTCGTGGCCCTTCTCATCGGCGTCATCCTGATCACCGGTGGCCTGACGTTCCTCCCCGCTGATGCGCTGGGCCCCGTCGTCGAGCACCTGCAGATGCAGGCCGGCTCGCTCTATTGAGGTCAATAACATGAACGACAATAACAAACCCGACAGCTTCACCCCGGCCTCTGCCTCGCGTCGGCGGGCGGTTGCCGGAATCTCGGTGGAGATCCTGAAGGCCGCGGTGTGGGATTCCTGCCGCAAGCTCGATCCCCGCAGCCTGATCCGCAATCCGGTGATGTTCGTGGTGGAGGTCGTCGCGGCTCTCGCCACGGTCATCCTGGTCCGCGACATCGCAGCCGGGAATCCGAGCATCGCCTTCACCGCCCAGATCGCCTTCTGGCTCTGGTTCACCGTGCTCTTCGCCAACTTCGCGGAAGCGGTGGCCGAAGGCCGGGGCAAGGCCCAGGCCGAGAATCTGCGCCGCACCCGCACCCAGACGATGGCCAAGCGCCTGACCGATCCGAAAGGCCGCCAGTTCGAGAGCACGCCCGCGCTCAAGCTCAAGGCGGGCGATGTCGTGCTGGTCGAGGCCGGCGACACCATCCCCAGCGATGGCGACGTGATCGAGGGTATCGCCTCCGTCGATGAATCGGCCATCACCGGTGAATCCGCGCCGGTGATCCGCGAGAGCGGCGGCGACCGCTCGGCCGTCACCGGCGGCACCCGGGTGCTGTCGGACTGGATGAAGGTGCGCATCACCGCGGCCCAGGGCTCGACCTTCCTCGATCGCATGATCGCGCTGGTCGAGGGCGCCGTGCGCCAGAAGACGCCCAACGAGATCGCGCTCAATATCCTGCTCGCGGGCATGACCATCATCTTCATCTTCGCGACGGTGACGATCCCCAGCTTCGCGACCTTCGCCGGCGGCAGCGTGCCCGTCGTCGTGCTGGTGGCCCTGTTCGTGACCCTGATCCCGACCACCATCGGCGCGCTGCTTTCGGCCATCGGCATCGCCGGCATGGATCGCCTGGTGAAGTTCAACGTGCTGGCCATGTCGGGCCGCGCGGTCGAGGCCGCGGGCGACGTGGACACGCTGCTCCTGGACAAGACCGGCACGATCACGCTGGGCAACCGCCAGGCCAGCGAGTTCATGCCGCTGCCGGGCGTCTCCGAGCGCGAGCTCGCCGATGCCGCGCAGCTCGCGAGCTTCAGCGACGAGACGCCCGAGGGCCGCTCGATCGTGGTGCTGGCCAAGGAAAAGTACGGCCTGCGGGGCCGCGAGATGGCGCCGCTCCACGCCGTCTTCGTACCATTCTCGGCCCAGACCCGCATGAGCGGCGTCGACCTCGAGGGCGCCTCCATTCGCAAGGGCGCGGCCGAGTCGATGATCGCCCATGTCCGTACCCTCAACCCGCAGATCCGCGTCCCGCAGGAACTCAACAACCTGGTCGAGGATGTTTCACTCGCGGGCGGTACGCCGCTGGTCGTCGCCAGCGGGGCCCGGCTCCTGGGTGTCATCCATCTCAAGGATATCGTCAAGGGCGGTATCCGCGAGCGCTTCGCGGCGCTGCGCCGCATGGGCATCCGCACCGTCATGATCACCGGTGACAATCCGGTGACGGCGGCGGCCATCGCCGCCGAGAGCGGCGTGGACGATTTCCTGGCCCAGGCGACGCCCGAGGACAAGCTCGCCCTCATCCGCAAGGAGCAGGCCAACGGCAAGCTGGTCGCCATGTGCGGCGACGGCACCAACGACGCGCCGGCGCTCGCACAGGCCGATGTCGGCGTGGCGATGCAGACCGGCACGCAGGCCGCACGCGAGGCCGGCAACATGGTCGATCTCGATTCCGATCCGACCAAGCTGATCGAGGTGGTCATGATCGGCAAGCAACTGCTGATCACGCGCGGCGCCTTGACGACCTTCTCGATCGCCAACGACGTGGCCAAGTACTTCGCCATCATCCCGGCGATGTTCGCGGCCTTTTATCCGAGCCTCAACGTCCTCAACATCATGCACCTGCAGACGCCGCAGAGCGCCATCCTTTCGGCCATCATCTTCAATGCGCTCATCATCATCGCGCTCATTCCGCTGGCCCTGCGCGGCGTCAAATACCGCCCGCAGACCGCAAGCCGGCTGCTGTTCCGCAACCTGATGATCTATGGCGTCGGCGGCGTGATCGTGCCCTTCGTCGGCATCAAGCTGATCGATGTGCTGATTTCCGCTGTCGGCCTCGCCTGAACAAGGATCCCTCCCATGTTGAAAGAACTCCGCCCCGCCCTCCTGCTCCTGCTGCTCCTGACCCTGATCACCGGCGTCATCTACCCGCTGGGGATCACGGGACTGGCGCAGGCGCTCTTCCCCTACCAGGCCAATGGCAGCCTCATCGTCAAGGATGGGGTCGTCATCGGCTCCGAGTTGATCGGCCAGAACTTCGCGACCGAGAAATATTTCCATGGCCGCCCGTCTGTCACAACCGGTACCGACGCAAACGGCAACAGCGTCGCCGCGCCCTACAACGCCGCCAACTCAGCGGGTTCCCAGCTCGGGCCAACCTCGAAAGCGCTGGTGGACCGCGTCACCGCCGATACCGCCGCCCTCCAGGCCGAGAACCCCTCGGTGCCGGTGCCGATCGACCTGGTCACCACCTCGGCCAGCGGCTTCGACCCGGACATCACCCCGGCAGCCGCCCTGTTCCAGGTCCCGCGCGTCGCCAAGGCGCGGGGCCTGAGCGAAGACCAGGTCCGCCAGCTGGTCCAGGACCATATCGAGGGCCGTTTCCTCGGCCTGATCGGCGAGCCCCATGTGAACCTGCTCAAGCTCAACATGGCGCTCGACGCGGCGGGGAAATGACGACGGCGCGCGAGGTCATCCCTTCCCCGATGCTTCGGCGCCGAGTGACGGCCGAAGGTCATGGGCACGGTGCCATCTCACCCTGTCCGCCGACCTTCGGCCGCTCTTTTCCAGTGTTTCCGGAACTGCTGCTTAAGCCCGTTGGCCTCGGCTAGACTGATCCCATGGCCGCCTCCGACCCTCCCGATGCCGACCGACGTCCCTCGCCCGACGCGCTCCTGGCCGCGGCCCAGGCCGAATCGCGCGGCCGGCTGAAGATCTTCCTGGGTGCGGCACCCGGCGTCGGCAAGACCTACGAGATGCTGCAGGCGGCCCGGCGCAAGCGCGCCGAGGGCGTCGATGTCGTGATCGGCGTGGTCGAGACCCATGGGCGGCGCGAGACCGAGGCGATGATCGAAGGGCTCGAGGTGCCGCCGCGCCGCTCTGTCTCCTACAAGGGAAAGACCCTGCAGGAGATGGATGTCGACGGACTGCTGAAGCGCCGACCGAAGCTGGCGCTGGTCGACGAGCTGGCCCATACCAACGCCCCCGGCAGCCGCCATCTCAAGCGCTTCCAGGATGTCGAAGACCTGCTCGCGGCCGGGATCGATGTCTATGCCACGATCAACATCCAGCATATCGAGAGCCTGAACGATGTGGTCGCGCGCATCACCCGCATCCGCGTGCGCGAGACGGTGCCCGACAGCGTCATCGACCGCGCCGACGAGATCGAGATCATCGACATCACGCCCGAGGAGCTGATCAAACGGCTCAAGGAGGGCAAGGTCTATGTCCGCGAGGCGGCCGAGCGCGCTGTCCGACATTTTTTCCAGCCCGGCAATCTCACGGCGCTGCGCGAGCTGGCGCTGCGCCGCACGGCCGAGCGCGTCGACGACCAGATGCTCGATTATATGCGGGCCCATGCGATCCAGGGCCCCTGGGCCGCGGGCGACCGCGTGCTGGTCTGCGTCAATGAACGGCCCAACGCCGAGGGCGCGGTGCGCTATGGCAAGCGGCTCGCGGACCGGCTGCGCGCGCCCTGGCAGGCCGTCTATATCGAGGGACCGCGCCATCAGCGGCTGAGCGAGGCCGATCGCGACCGGATCGCGAAGACCTTGCGGCTGGCCGAGCGACTCGGCGCCGACACACATTATCTGCCCGGCGCCCGGGTCGCCGACGCGCTCCTCGCCTATGCGCGCGACAACAACATCACCCAGATCGTGGTGGCGAAATCGCCGCGCCCACGCTGGTTCGAGATCGTCTATGGCTCGATCGTGCATGACCTGGCCGCGAAGGCCGGCAGCATCGTGGTCCATGTCGTACCGGGTGAAACGCAGGACCCTGCCAGCACGGCGGAAGCGCCGCCCCGGCCTCATGAGCCGGTCAAGGTCTGGTCTTATGCACGGGCCCTGCTGCTGGTGGCGGCGGCCACCGCGCTGGGCGAGATGGTTCAGGAACTGGTCAATATCCAGAGCCTGTCGCTGATCTATCTCGCGGCCGTGCTGATCAGCGCCATCCGCGACGGGTTGATGCCGGCGCTGGCGACGGCGCTGCTCAGCTCGCTCGCCTATAATTTCTTCTTCACCCCGCCGCTTTACACCCTCACCGTCACCGATCCCGAGAATGTGGTGGCGCTGGTTTTCTTCACCCTGACGGCGCTCATGACCGGCGGTCTGGCCGGCCGCGCCCGGATCCAGGCGGAAGCCGCGCGCCATCGCGCCGCCGCCATCAGCGAGCTCTATGGCTTCAGCCGCAAGCTCGCCGGCATCGCCAGCATGGACGATCTGCTCTGGGCGTCGGCACATCAGATCGCCTCGATGTTGAAGGTCGAGGTCGTGCTCCTGACACCCAAGCCCGAGGGGCTCGTGGTCAGAGCCGGTTTCCCGCCGGAGGACCGCCTGGATGATTCCGACCTCGCCGCCGCGCAATGGACCTGGGATCACAATCGTGCGGCCGGCCGCGGCTCCGACACGCTGCCCGGCGCCAAACGTCTGTTCCTGCCGATGACGACCGCGAGCGGCAAACTGGGCGTGGTCGGGATCACACGCGCGAAAGACGGCCTGTTGCTGACCTCCGAGCAACGCCGCCTCCTCGATGCCCTGATCGATCAGATCGCGGTCGCGATGGAGCGCGTCAAGCTCGCCGAGAGCGCCGACGAGGCCCGCGTCTTCTCGGAGACCGAACGGCTGCGCGCCGCGCTCCTGACCTCGATCTCGCATGATCTGCGGACGCCGCTTGCGACCATCATGGGCACGATCTCGAGCCTGCGCACCTATGGCGCGCTCTATGACGACGCCACGCGCGAGGAGATGCTGGCAGCGGCGCAGGAGGAAGGCGAGCGGCTCAACCGCTTCGTCGCCAATCTGCTCGACATGACCCGGCTCGACACCGGCGCCCTCGAGCTCAAGCGCGAGCCGATCGATCTCGGCGACCTGATCGGGACGGCGCTGCGCCGCGCCGGCCCGATGATCGGTAATCGCAAGGTGGATGTCACGATCGAGCCCGACCTGCCGCTGCTGAAGCTCGATTTCGTCCTGATGGAGCAGGTGCTCGTCAATCTGCTCGACAATGCGGCAAAATACGGCCCGCCCCAGTCGCGGATCGGGATTCGGGCCCGGAGAGAGAATGGCCAGGTGACGATCGAGATCATGGATGAAGGTTCCGGCATCCCCGAGGACGCGCTGGAGCGCATCTTCGACAAGTTCTTCCGGGTCAAGGCCGCGGACCGGCAGCGCGCCGGCACGGGGCTCGGGCTCGCCATCTGCCGCGGTTTCGTCGAGGCCATGGGCGGGACCATCGTCGCGGAGAACCGCACCGACCGTTCGGGCGCCATCTTCCGCATCGCCCTGCCGATGTCCGCAGCCTTCGAGACGGCGGGAGCCGCGGCCCTGTCATGACCAGCGACCGCGCCACCGTGCTGGTGATCGATGACGAGCCGCCGATCCGCCGGCTGCTGCGCACGACCCTGACAGCCCAGGATTACCGCGTGATCGAGGCGGCGGACGGGCGCGAGGGCATGAGCCTGCTGCGGCATGAGAAGCCGGATATCCTGCTCGTGGATCTGGGATTGCCGGACATCGACGGGCTGGAGCTCATCCGCATGATCCGCGCGGAATCGCCCGTGCCGATCGTCGTGCTCTCCAGCCGTGACGACGAGAAGGGCAAGGTCGAGGCGCTCGATCTCGGCGCCGACGATTACGTGACCAAGCCGTTCGGCATGGAGGAGCTGGTGGCGCGGCTGCGCACTGCGCTCCGCCACCGGCTGCAGCAGCAGGGCGGCCGTCCGTTGTTCCATAGCGGCGACCTCACCGTCGATCTGGTGCGCCGGATCGTGACGGTGCGCGGCGAGGAGGTGAAGCTCTCGCCCAAGGAATACGACCTGCTGCAGCAGTTCGTGGTCCATGCCGGCAAGGTGCTGACCCACCGCCATCTGCTGCGCGAGGTCTGGAAGGACGAGAATGGCGGCGACGTGCAGTATCTGCGCGTCTATGTGCGCCAGCTCCGCCAGAAGATCGAAACCGACCCCGAGCGCCCGGCCCTGATCCTGACCGAGCCCGGCGTGGGCTATCGGCTGCAGGTCTAGCCGGCATACCCCTCCCGCGCGAGGCCGCATGCTGTTGGCCTCGCAGCATTTCCCGTCTAAGCTCCCCGCCGGTGTGTTGGGAAATGGCCGCTTGACCCTGCGATGGCCAGGCGCCGACAGGAGGAGCTGATGTCGCGAGCCCGGATCATCGTCACCGCTTTTGCCCTCGCCGCCTCCTTGGCCGGCTGGGGCTGCGCCCAGACCAGCAACGGCGGTGAGACGCTTCCCTCGATCGAGAGTTCCAGCCGCATGGAGGATTCCGGCGATTGGAGCGCGCATCTGCCGTCGGTCTATCCGGGGCTGGTGGCCTGCATGAATGCCCATCCGTCCCAGCCCTCCTATGTCGGCGACGTGGCGCTCCAGGATGGCGGCATGATCGAGGTCCACACCGTGGGTTCCGACGGCGCGGTCTTCAAATGCACCGTGGCAGAATCCGGCGGCGCTCCCAGCGCCAACGAGCCCGACGATGGCGCCCTGATGAAGGGGCCTTATTTCTATCCCGCGTCCCATGTCGGCCCCGTCAGCGCCTGCACCGCCACCAATTCCGAGACCGTCTTCACCACCGACAAGGATCTGATCGGCTGGCTGGCCTGGCCCAGCTGCTGAAAACGGACCACCTGCGGCGCTTCAGGGTCAGGCGGCCAGCGGGAGATAGCAGGTCACGGTGGTGCCGAGACCGGGTCTGCTCTCGATCGCGATGCGTCCGCCATTGATCTCGATCAGGCGCTTGGCATAGGCGAGCCCGAGACCGAGCCCCGTGGTGCTGCGTGTCAGCACCGCCTCGGCCTGCCAGAAGGGATCGAAGACATGATCGAGATGTTCGGGCGCGATGCCGACGCCGCTGTCCTCGATCCGGATGGCGAGTTCGCGGCCCACCGGCGTCGGCGCGCGAAGCTTGATAGTGCCGCCCGGATTCGTGAATTTGATCGCGTTCGAGAGTAGCTGCACGAGAACCCGCCGGATCGCGGCCCCGTCCACGATGACCGGCGGCAGCGGCTCGGCGATCGCGGTTTGAATCCGCAGGCCCTTGCTGGCGGCACGCTGCTCGACCATCTGGACCGCGCCCCGGATGATCTCGCCGATATCGGTCGACTTCACCTCGGGCGTATAGCTGCGCGTATCCACCTGCACATAGGCCAGGATGGCATCGATATGGCCCAACAGCATCCGGCCGGCACCGTGAATTTCGCCGGCGTAGCTGGCGAGCGTTTCGCGCGAGGCCGACGCCGGCATCGCCGACAGCAGCTCCGAGAATCCCAGCACGGCATTGAGCGGCGTGCGCAGCTCATGGCTCATGTTGGAAAGGAACTCGGATTTGGCGTGGTTGGCGGCCAGCGCCGCCTCGCGCTCCTCGGCATATTGCACATTGGCGATCTCGAGGCCGCGGGCCTGCTTCTCGAGCAACGCCGCCTGCTCCTTCAGCTCGCGCTCATGCTCGGCGAGGTTCACCGCCATGTCGTTGAAGGCCTTGCCGATCTGAGCGATGTCGTCGTCGCCGGTCACGGCCGCGCGCGCATCGCGATCGCCCTGGCTGAAGGCGCGAAGGTTCTCGGCCACCTTCTGCAGGGGCGCCAGCACCCGCCGCGTCGACCAGAGCGAGATCCCGGCCGCGAGCCCGATCAGCACGATCGAGAACAGCAGGCCGTAGAGGGCGTTGCTCCGAGCACCTTTCTCGATCGCATCGAGCGACCAAAGCTGCGCGAGGCGCCAGCCGAGCTGCGGCAGCTCGCCCACCGCCATCAGATAGCGCGTGTCGCGGCCGTCGATCGGAATCGAGACCTCGACGGGCACGGGGACCTTTGACGCCGATTCCGAGAGGGCCGTGACGATGGCCGTCTGCTCGGTGGCATCGAGGCCGGAACTGGAGAGCAGGGTACCGGCGCGATCCAGGAGGATCGCATGCGCCTCCGGCCGTTCGCCGATGGTCATCTCGTTCAGCAGATTGGCGACCGGAATGGCGCCTCCCAGGGCGCCGACGACGCTGCCGACCGAATCGCGGATGGGCACCAGGGAGACGACGATGCGGGTGCCCGTGGCCCGGCTGATGACGATATCGCTGAAGGCGTTATCGCCGCGCTTGATCGCTTCAAAGAAAGGCCGATCCCGGATATTGAAGCGCTCGCCATGCGTGCCGACGACGTTGCCGTCGAGATCGTTGAGATAGAGCCCGTCGAAGAATCCGAGAAGCTGGCCCTCGCTCTCGGTCAGCTCGCGCATATTGCCGAGGAGATCGTCCTGCGTGACGCTCATCGAGCGGGCAATGCCGCTGAGGATCAGTTGCCGCTCGGCGAAGAACCGTTCGAGGCGCTGCTCGTCGAGGGCGATCTCGCGCTGCATATTGGCGCGATAGAGGCTCTTCACCGTCGCCAGCGAGTAGGCATAGTGGAAGGCCAGGATCGCCAGGGCCGCGATCGTCAGCGGCAGCACCGCCGCCGTGACATTGCGGAGATAGAGCCCCGCGGCTGCCCCGCGATATCGCCGCCACCAGGCCAGGAGCCGACGCCACGCGGTCGCGGACGAGGCCTCGCGCCTGCGATCCGTGCCAAGCTGTCCGATTTCCGCTGTGGCTTCCGATCCTTGCGATCGGTGGCGTTCCCGCATTTTCGGCTTGCCCCGGCGCTACCCTCCCGCCAGGCCAATCCCCCTTTTCCCTCGGACGGGAAATGGGGTCCTTAACCCGAAGCGACAAGACCGCCGGCCGGAAACATGCCGCAACCGGTGATGGCGGCTGAAAGACAAGTCATTTCAACCGGAAAAAGTTAACGCGCGCTTGCCGGCGATGGTCCCGGATCGGAATCGAGTGGAGCCGCCCGCGGTCAGCCCCCGCCCGGCGCCGCGGCCGGCTTGGCGGGCCGCAGGCGGCGCCAGAGATCCTCGAAGGCACCGGTCAGGCCGCGCCGGAACAGCACGACGAAGAGGATCAGGATGAGGCCCAACCCGATATCGCGCCAGTCGCCGAGCTCGCGCACGCCCTCATCGGCCAGCATCAGCAACAGGGCGCCGAGGACCGGCCCCCAGATGCGGCCGAGCCCGCCCACCACCATCATCGACAGCAGCAGCAGAAGCTGGGAGATCGAGAAGACGGTGGGGCCGACCACGGAAAACTGTGCGGCATAGAAGCCGCCGGCGAGCCCGGTGAAGAAGGCCGACACCGCGAACACCCAGAGCTGATATTTGAACCGACTGATGCCGCGCGACATCGCATAGCCCGGATTGTCGCGCAGCGCCTGGAAGGCGAGACCGAGCGGTCCGCGGATTATGACGATCGAGACGATGATCGCGAGCGCCAGCAGAACCAGCCCCAGATAGTAGTGGGCGATATACCATTTGGAGCCGAGCAGCGCGCGGAATCCGAGATCGCCGAAGCGCGAGATGCCGCGAACCCCGCCGAACAACGGCATGCAGCCCGAGGGCGGGTTCGTGAAGCAGTCGGTGTCGTTGACGATCAGCAGATAGAGCATCTGCGCGATGGCGAGCGTCAGCAGCGCGACATAGGGGCCGCGAAGCCTGAGGCAGGCGAGCCCGATGATCACGCTGAGAATGACGACAATGATAGCAGCCGCCAGCATCGCAAGCGCGATGGGCACGCCCCAATAGTAGCCCAGCATCGCCGTCGTATAGGCACCGGCCGCGAACAGCGCCATCTGCGCCAGCGAGAAGATGCCGGCCACGCCCAGCACCAGGTTCCATTGCGTCACCACGATCGCCCAGATGAAGAACAACGTCGTCTGGGTGATGATGTAGCGCGTCGAGGTCAGATAGGGGACGGTCGCCGCCAGGACGACCAGGATGACGGTGACGAGGAGGTCGCGGCGCAAGGGGCTCATAGACGCACCACCTGCTTGCGGCCGAACAAGCCGTAAGGCCGCCAGATCAGCACGATGATGACGAGGAACAGCAGCAGAGCGAAGCTGTACTGGACGCCCAGATTATACTGCAGCGTCGCCTCGAGCAGGCCGAGCGCGATCGCGGCGATGACGGCGCCCGTGACATTGCCGAGCCCGGCCACGATGCAGATGATGAAGGCCTTGAGCATGGGATCGCCGCCCATGTTGGGCAGGAGCGAATAGAGCGAGCTCACCATGATGCCGGAGACGGCGGCGAGGCCGCCCGAGAGCGCCAGCACCACCGCATAGATCCAGCCGACCCGCACGCCCATCAGCTGCGCCGCCTCGCGGTTCTGGGCGGTGGCGCGGATGGCGCGGCCGAGGCGCGAGCGCTTGAGCAGCAGCGCCATCGCAACCATCAGAACGAGGGCCACGCCCAGGATCATGATGTTCTGATTCGGGATATGGACATGGCCGATGACGATGTCGCCGGGGATCTGCAGCGATTGCGGTTGCGGCTGCGGCCCGAACATCCTGAGGATGACATTCTCCACGATGGCGCCGAAGCCGATCGTGGCGATGAAGACGCCGGTCTCGAACTGGGCCGAGCCCAGCATGGGGGCTGCAGTGCAGATATAGATCAGCAGCCCGACCAGCCCGCAGACGACGACCGCCGCCAGCACGCCCACGATGGCGGGCATTCCCAGCGCCGTCATCGTGTAAAAGCAGATATAGCCGCCCAGCGCCAGCAAGGCGCCATGCGCCATGTTCAGCATGTTGAGCGAGCCATAAACCAGCGACAGCCCGACGGTGGAGACCGCATACATGGCGCCCAGCGTGAGGCCCGAGGCGATGATCTGGATGACGACGTCCATGCGCGGTTCAGCCCCCCAGATAGGTCGCGAGGATTTCGGGCCGCGCCATCAGCTCGGGGCCCGCCCCCGACCAGACGAACTCGCCATGATCGAGCAGATGGATGCGGTCGGCCTTGTCGGCGACACGGGCGGCACTTTCCTCGACCAGGAGGATGGTGCGGCCTGAGGCGCGCAAGGCCGATATCACCTCGTAGATCTGGTCGATGATGATCGGCGCCAGTCCCAGCGACGGCTCGTCCAGCAGCAGCAGCCTTGCGTCCGCCATGAGGCCCCGGCCGATGCCCACCATGCGCCGTTCGCCGCCCGAGAGCGTGCTGGCGACCTGATGATGGCGCTCCTTGAGCTTGGGCAGAAGCGTGTAGACCTCGTCCAGCCGCTGCGCCATGAGGGCGGAAGCGGTGGGCAGATAAGCGCCCATCTGCAGATTCTCGAGCACCGTCATCTCGGGAAAGAGCATGTCGCCCTGCGGCACATGGACAACGCCGGCGGCCACGATCTGGT
The DNA here is from genome assembly GCF_050729195.1 of Hypericibacter sp. Lineage (NCBI taxonomy): Bacteria > Pseudomonadati > Pseudomonadota > Alphaproteobacteria > Rhodospirillales > Dongiaceae > Hypericibacter > Hypericibacter sp. The sequence continues at coordinate 21,234 of NZ_JBOHKS010000112.1, read as the reverse complement.
CGGGGCGCAGCCGGTCGATGCGGCGCTCGCCCAGCTGGATGCTGCCGCCGGTCAGCCGCAGCAGGCCCGAGACGGCGCGCAGCAGGGTCGATTTGCCATGACCGTTGGGGCCGACGATCGCGACCAGACTGCCCTCATCGACCGAGAGCGAGAGGCCGCGCAGCACATCCTGGCCGTGATAGCCCGCCGAGACATTGTCGATCTTGAGGAGCGCGCCGGCCATGGCTCAGGCCCCTGCCGGCGTTGCGAGCAGGGAGCCCAGCCGCTTGGAGGCACCCTCGCCGAGATAGACGTCGATGACGGTGCGGTCGCGTACCAGGCCCTGGGGCGAGCCCTCATAGATGCGCTCGCCGTGATGCAGGATCATCACGCGGGTCGAGAGCTGCACCAGGAAGCGCATGACATGCTCGATCAGGATGATGGTGATGCCGCTCGCGCGCAGGCTGCGGACCAGCGCCATCATCTGGTCGATCTCCTTGGGGTTGAGCCCGCCGACCGGCTCGTCCATCAGGAGCAGCTTGGGCGAGGTCGCGATCGCGCCTGCCAGCATCAGGAGCTTGCGATCCAGGACCGGCAGCTGTCCGGTGATGAGATGCTCGCGGCCCGCGAGCCCGACCGCGGCGATCGCGGCATCGACCTTGGCCTCGACCTCCTTGCCGATCGCGAGGCCGGGCACGCGCCGGTTGTTCCGGCCGAAATAGGCCGCGACGCGGACATTGTCGCGCACGCTCAAAGAATCGAACCCAGCATTGAGCTGAAAGGTGCGGGCGACGCCGGCATGGCAGATCGCTTCCGGCGGCGCATGGGTGATGTCGTTGCCCTGGAGCAGGATGTTGCCGCGGGTCGCCGGATTGAGGCCCGAGATCACCTCGAACAAGGTCGTCTTGCCGGCGCCGTTGGGCCCGCCGATGCCCAGCACCTCGCCCTCGTTGACCTCGAAGGAGAGATCCTTGACGGCGGTCAGCGCACCGAACTGCTTGCTGACATTGTGGACCGACAGGAGGGGAGTCTGTTCAGAGGCTGCCATGTGATGAAGCTGCCGACGCTCCTGCAACAGGTCCGGGGATTCGTCCGACCCAGAAGGCGGCCGGTTCCCTCCCCGGGCGGGAAGGGAACCGTACCGTGCTTGTGCGCTCGGTCGTTAGGATTTGATCCAGGGCGGCGTCATGAACTTGCCGGTTCCGTAGGGCGGCGGCGCAATGAGGACCGGTCCCTTCGTATAGTCCTGGACCTGCAGGAACTGATGCGGCATGCCGAGCGACGGATCCTGCACCTGCGTCGGATAGCTGTAGGCCGACTGCCCATCGGGATCGAAACGGGTCACGCCGCAGACGCCACGCCAGATGAGCGCGCGCATCCGGTCCGCGACCTTGCGATTCTGCGCGTCGTTGCCGGGTTCCCCCGAACCGCCGGCAAGCGCCGCGGCCGTCGCCCAGACCATGGCGCCGTCATAGGACTGGGCCCCGGAGTTATGGCCGGCATTGGGCCCGAATTTCGCCTTGTAGCGCTTCTCGAAGGCGTTGCCGATATCGTCCTGGAGACAGCCGATGACGGTGGCGAAGAGGACGCCGTTGGTCGCTTCCTTGCCGATCTCGCGGAAGGCCGGCACCGACGGGCCGTACTGCATATAGACCAGCGACGGCGTCGGGTTGGGCGCGAACTGCACCGCGAACTGGGCCAGGTCGGCCGGCAGGAAATGGGTGATGCAGATGACCGAGGGCGGGTCCTGGCGGATCTTGGCGAGCACCGGGCCCCATTCGGAGATCGGCACGTTCACCGTCTCGAACAGACTGATCTCCCAGCCATAGTCCTTCGCCGTCTCCTTGACGGCGTTGGCGATGTTGGCGGCATAGACGCCGGCCGACAGGATCACCGCCATCTTGTTGTTGGTGCGCTTGTACTGCTTGGTCTCCTCGAGCCCTTGCACGAATTTGAGGAAGCCCGGCCCATACCAATATTCGGCCGGATCGCCCTCGAACGAGCCGAAATAGCGCTTGGGATCGGACTTCACCAGATTGGCGTGGCCGATGGTGGTGTCGTAATGGATATAGATGATCCCGGCATCGGCGACCGGATCCTGGATCGCGGCGCCCGAGCCGATGTTGTAGCCGTTGAGGATGGCGTGGACCGAATGCCGGTCGATCAGGCGCTGCACGGCCTGGACGTTGGTGGCATCGCCCATCTGCTTGGTGTCTTCGAAATAGGGCTCGAGCGGGCGGCCGAGGATGCCGCCGGCCGCGTTGATCTCCTCGCAGGCGAGCGTCAGCCCGTTCTTGAACTCGACGCCGTCGGCGGCGGCGAAATCCGTCAGCGGCGCGGCCTGGCCGACCGGGATCGGATCGCCCGCGGCCTTGGCGCCGTTATTGATCGACGCCAGGAGGGCGGTCGAGCCCGCGGCGATGGCGGCGGTTTTGCCGAAGAAACTGCGGCGTGACGGGATGGCCGGGCCGGAGTCGACGGCCTGTTCGGTCTCGGTCTTCTTGGTCATGGGTTGAATTCCTCCCTAACGGTGCCGGTTGTCCCCGGCGGTTTCTGCGACGTGATGCGATCTGGTGGTCGATATGGGCGGGTTACTTGATTCGCGACAACGCCAGCGCGGCCTTGTCGATGGCGCCCTCCTGGTGGGGCTGCAGATCCTGCCAGCCCCAGCGTTCCATGATCTTGAGCCAGGGATCCTCGACCGCGGTGCGCGAGCCGGCGAGCTGCTCCATGACCGCGAGCCCGCAATAGGGCACGTTGGTCGCCGAATAGCCGCCCTCATGCGACAGCACCAGCCGGCCGCCGCAGATATCGTCCGCGACCTCCATCAGCATCCGCGTCAATTCGCGATAGCCGCCGCTATGGATCATCATGCGGCCGAGAGGATCGGTGCCGCCGGCATCGAAGCCGGAGGGGACGACGATGAGCTCGGGCTTGAAGCGCTTGAGCGCCGGCACCACCACCCGCTCGAAGGCGGCGATATAGGCGCCCACGCCCGAGCCCGGCGGCATCGGGATGTTGAGATTATAGCCCTCGCCCGCCCCTTCGCCATTCTCCTCGACCATGCCGCTATCGACCGGGAAGAGACGGTCCTGGTGGATCGAGATGGTGAGGGTCGTGGAGTCCGCGTAGAAGGCCTGCTGCGTGCCGTTGCCGTGATGGACGTCCCAGTCGACCGTGGCGACGCGGCCGAGCTTGTGGGTCTTGCGCGCCTTCATGATGGCGACGGCGACATTGCCGAAGATGCAGAAGCCGCGGCCCTTGTCGCGCTCGGCATGATGGCCCGGCGGGCGCACCAGCGCATAGGCGTTGCGCACCTTGCCCTTCAGCACCGCGTCGATGGCGGCGTAGGTGCCGCCGGCCGCCAGCAGCGCGATCTCGAAGCTGCCCTGGCCGAAAGGCGTGAGCTCGCCGGCATCGCCGCCGCGCTCGGCACTCAAGGTTTTGATGCGCTCGATATGCTCGCCTGTGTGGAAAAGGGCGATGTCCGCTTCGCTCAAGGGCTCGGGCTTGATCGCCGTCAGCTGGCCCAGCAGGCCTGAGACCTCGAGCAGATTGCGGAAGCGGCGCTTGGTCGCCGGATTCTCGGCATGCTCGCCGGGCTCGATGGTCAATCCCGCCTGGAACACGCCGGCATAGGTGCCGGTGTCGTGCCAGAGATAAAGCTCGTGAAAGACCCATCCGGTGCTCATGGTCTGCCCAGCCTCCTTGTTCGGCCGTCGATCGTCGCGGGGGCGCGCGCGGATTTCGACTGTGCGGCGCACAAGCGCGCGCGGCAACGCCCCGGACAGGTAGGGGCGGTCGATATTTCGGCCCCACCCGAACGGGTGGGGACCGGCACCAGGAAATTATTGCTCGCGGATCGAGATCAGCCCGAGCCGCTCGGCGGCCACGATGGCCTGGGACCGGTTGTCGACCCCGAGCTTCCCGAAAATATTCTTGAGATGCCATTTCACCGTGTCGGGCGAGATGGTGAGATGGCGTGAAAGCTGATGGTTGCTGAAGCCGTTGCAGAGCAGCTTCACCACCTCGAGCTCGCGCTGGCTGAGATGGAGGGCGGGATGATCGGGCCGGGTCCGGGCCGGGCCCAGCCGCTGCGAACCGAAGGCGGATGCCAACCGGTCGAGATAGCGTCGTACCGGTTCAAGCTCGCCACCGATCAGATCGGCCGCCGCGCGGCTGACACAACGCCGCCGCAGCCGCTCGACCAGCTCGGCCACGGGCGCGCCCTCGTCGAGGAAGCTGCGCAGGAGATTCTGCCGGCGGGCCTCGACGATGGAGGACAGCAGCGCGCGCTCGGCCGCCTCGTTGCTGCCGGCCTTGAGGCCCGCGATCGCCGACAGCAGCCGGACCTGAAGCAGCCGCCGGCCGCGTCCCTGCTGCGCCAGCCGCGCCGTCAGCGTCTCCAGTGCCGCGACCGCGGCGCCCGAGCGGCCCTCGGCGATCCAGAGCCGTGCCAGTGCCAGCCGCTCGAGATCCGACGAGGGCACGGGTGCCACCGGCCGCGAGAACCGGCCCGTATCGGCATCGATGCCGAAATTCTGGATCGCGAGCCGGGCGCCCATGCGGTCGTCGCGGCTCAGCAGCAGCCGCACCCGCTCATGGAGCAGGCCCGCCCCCAGCCGCGTATGACGCACCCGCGTGCCGTGACGGCGCTCGCCGCGATCGAGACTGGCCAGCGCGGCATCGATGCGGCCCTGCGCCGCCTCGAGCCGGGCGCCCAGCACGGCGGCCACGGTTTCATGCGCCATCAGCGCGCTTTCCTCGACGATGTCGCGATATTCGTCGAGCGAGCGCGCGGCCACCTCGAGATTGTTCCATTCGTAATGCAGCTCGCCCTGGAACACGCCGACCAGGGCCGCGGCGTAGGAACCAGCGCCGAGCGATTCGTCGGCGATGCTGCGGGCGCGTGTGAAAAGGCCGCCCGCCTCTTTGAGGTCGCCCGCCGCCTTCTCGGTCAATCCCAGGATGAGATCGGCGTAAACGAGACCCAAGAGCGATTGCGATCGGACATGGCTGCGGCGCCCTGCATGACAGGCTTCGCGCGCGGCGGCCAGATTGCCCAACGAATATTCGCAGTAGGCCAGGATGTTCTTGAGCGCGCCGCTCAGGAAGGGTTGGTCCTCGGGCAGGTCGGGGATCCAGCGCCGCGCCAACGCGCGCGCGCGAGCCGAACGGTCGCTGGCGCTGACCACGCCGCACATCAGCACCCGCAATTCGCTCTGCCATTGCAGACGCTGTGCTTCGTCGGGGGTGGACTGGGCGATGGCCCGGCGCGCCAGGCGCAGCGCCCGGGCGGCTTCGATCGGCCGGTTGAACTGGAATTGCAGCCAGACCAGGCTCAGCAACAGGCGCGGACGGCGCTGCACCAGCGCTTCAGGCAGACGCCGCAGCCAGTCATTGAGGCGCAGCATGTGGCTCTGACGGATCAGATCCATGGCGCAGGCCTCGACCTTGTCGGCTGCTGCCTCGCCCGCATCGGCCGCCAGCAGGTGATGGATGGCGTCGGCGGTCTCGCCCGCGGCCTCGAGCCAGGCGGCGGCCTTGATGTGCAGGTCCGGAATCGCTTCCGGCTGGCGGCGCATCATCTGGTGGCGCAGGAAATCGCTGAAGAGATGATGATAGCGGAACCAGCGTTCCTCGCTGTCGAGCGGGACCAGGAACAGCCCGGCACGCTCGATGCGTTTCAGCATGTCCGCCGCTTCGGACGCGGTGAGATCGGCGAGGGCGCCCGCGAGATCCGCGTTCATGCGCTTGAGGAACGCCGTGCGCAGCATGAAGTCCTGCAGTGCGCGGGGCTGGCGCGTGAAGACGTCGCTGGCGAGGAAATCCGCGATGTCGCGGTCGGTGCCGGAGAAGCTGTCGATGAAGGCGCTGCGCTCGACCCGCCGTTCCAGCGACAGGGAGGCCAGCTGCAGGCCCGCGGCCCAGCCTTCGGTGCGGTGCTGCAGCACCACGAGATCGGCCGAGGAGAGCGCCAGGGCCCGCTGCGTATTGAGGAATTCCTGTGTCTCGTCGAGATCGAAGCGCAGGTCGGCCTCATGCAGCTCGGTCACCTGACCGCGCACCTTGAGCCGGGCGGCGGCCAGCGGCAGGGCGCCGCGGCCGGCGAGCACGAAATGCACCGAGGCCGGGGCGTAGGTCAGGAGGCTCTCGAGCGCCTGCAGCAGGGTCGGCTGGGTCAGCCAATGAACATCGTCGAGCATGACGGTGAAGCGGCCCTCGATGCGCGACAGATCGTTGACCAGGCTTGCGAGCGCCGGCGCCACCGGCAGGTTCGGGCTCGAGCGCAGCAGCGACACGGCACCCTTGCCGAGGCGCGGTTGGGCTGCCTGGATCGCGGCGATCAGATAGCAGAGAAAGCGGCCGACCTCGTCGTCATCCTCGTCGAGCGAGAGCCAGGCGACGGGAACGGCCTCCGTCTCGAGGCGACGGGCCCATTGCAGCAGGAGGGTGGTCTTGCCGAAGCCGGCGGGCGCCGCGATGGTGGTGAGGCGGCTGCCCTCGGCGCGCGCCAGGAGCGCATGCAGCCGCCGTCGATCGACCGCCGCGGCATTCAAGGGCGGCAGTCGGTATTTGGTGCCGATCAGGTTGAGATCGGATTGCCACATGGCTTGCGGCCTTGGCGGCCGCGCCCTCCCTTGCGCTGGTCCCGACCGCCTCTTCGAGGGCGGTTTGGAGCCGACTCTAGCGGCATGGGGGCGGGAGGCAAGGCCCGGCGGGCGTGGCGCCCGCCGAAACCCGGCAGTCGGAAGTGAAGCAGGCGTTAGGCGGCGCAGCCCACGCAGGGGTCGTGATCGTCGTTGTCGGCCTTCTTGGCGGCCGGAACCGTCTTTGTCGCCAGGCTGGAAACCGTGACCATATCGGGCGTGTCGCGCGGATCCTTCAGGCCATAGGCCACCATCACGATCTCGTCGCGACAGACGCCGATATCGCGCAACTGATGGTCGGTCAGCGCGCTCAGGGCCTCGAGCCCCTTGCGGCGCTCATGCCAGGCGAGCGCCTGGGCGGGCAAGGTGCCGAACGTGGAACGCAGCCCTTGCGCGACGGTGGTGAGAGTCTTGGAGAGGCCGTTCAGCCCCAGGGGTGACAGACCAAGAGACAAGCGAGTCATGAAAACCTCCTCGATAGACAGACTCGACGAAACAGGCGCCCGGAAAGGGCGTTGCCGGCCGCCCCTTGGCGGGGGCCGTTCCGTCGATGGATGGGCAGATCTCTATGCGGCTGACGCTGAAGGCGCCGTGGGGACCAGCGTGGTATCGGCGGGCCCAGCGAGGGAATTCCTGCTGGAGCGATCGTCGCGCCACTGGCCCCGGCTATCCGCAAAGGCCCGACCTTTCTTTAGGTCGGCGCCCCACCCGCCCTATTCAAGAGGACGCGGCAACGGAACGTGACGATTCCACTACGGAGCGTATGGAAATTTAGAAAGCTCTGCGCCCCAGCAATCGGACCGATCGGTCAGGTCAGCCGAAAGCCTTCATGCCGGATCGACGCTGGGCGCGTGGGCCGGACGGCCTTTGACCCGGTCTGCGACATTTCGTACCACCACATAGAAGACCGGCGTGAAGACCAGGCCAAACAGGGTCACGCCCAGCATGCCGAACAGCACCGCGGTGCCGAGGGATTGCCGCATCTCGGCGCCGGCACCGGTGGCGATCGCCAGCGGCAGTACGCCGAGGATGAAGGCAAAGGAGGTCATCAGGATCGGACGCAGGCGGGTCCGGGCCGCGGTCACGGCGGACTCGACCCGGGCGGTCCCGGTCGCCTCGGCCTGGCGCGCGAACTCGACGATCAGAATCGCATTCTTGGCGGCAAGCCCCACCAGCACGACGAAGCCGATCTGCGCCAGGATATTGATGTCGAATCCTCGCAAGGTGAGGCCCGTGATCGCCGCCAGCAGACACATCGGCACGATCAGCACGATCGAGAGCGGCAGGGACCAGCTCTCATACTGCGCCGCCAGCACCAGGAAGACGAACAGCACCGCGGCGGCGAAAATCAGGATGGTGGTGTTGCCGACCTGCTTCTCCTGATAGGCAAGCTCGGTCCATTCATAGCCGAAGCCGTCGGGCAGCCGTTCGGCCGCGATCCGCTCCATCGCCGCCAGGGCCTGGCCGCTCGAGGCTCCCGGGCCTGTCTGGCCCTGAATCTCGGTCGAGGGATAGAGATTGTAGCGCGTGACACGATAGGGGCCGGTGCGGTCCTCGAAGGAGGCCACGGACCCCAGCGGGACCATCGCTCCCGCCGCGTTGCGCATCTTGAGATTGGTGATGTCGTTGACGGTCTGGCGGAACTTGCTGTCGGCCTGCGCCGTCACCCGGTAGGTACGGCCGAGGAAATTGAAGTCGTTGACGAAAGCCGAGCCCAGATAGACTTCCAGCACCTCGAACACCTGGCCGGGCGTGACGCCCAGCATCTCCGCGCGAACGCGATCGATATCGGCGTAGATGCGCGGCGTCTTGGTGTTGAAAAGGGTGAAGACGCCGGCGAGATGGGCGTCCTGGTTGGCCGCCCCGATGATGTCCTGGGTGACGGCTTCCAGCGCCTGAAGGCCGCGCCCGCGCCGGTCCTGGACCATCATCTTGAAACCGCCGCCGGTGCCGATGCCGCGCACGGAAGGGGGCGGGATGACGATGATGAACGCGTCCTTGAGGACGCCGAGACGCTGCTGCAGCGAGGCGCGGATCTTGTCGGCAGAAAGGCCCTTGGCAACGCGGACATCGAAGGGCTCGAGCGGGGTGAAGATGGCGCCCGCATTGGGAGCATTGGTGAAGGTAGCGCCGTCGAATCCGGCAAAGGGGACGGCATGGGCGATGCCCGGGGTCTTCAGCACGATCTCGGTGGCGTCGTGGATCACCTTGTCGGTCCGCGCCAGCGAGGAGCCCGGCGGCAACTGCACCACGACGATCAGATAGGCCTGGTCGAGCTGCGGGATGAACCCGGTGGGGGTGCGGGCGAACTGGAACCCGGTGAGCGCCACGAGGCCGGCATAGACCACCAGCACCAGGACGGAGAGCCGGATCAGCCGTCGCGCCGCCCCGCCATAACCCAGCGACAGATGGTCGAAGCCGCTGTTGAAGAGCCGGAAGAAGGCCCGGATCGGGCGAAGCAGAAGGCGCGCGATAAGACCATCGGCTTCCGACGCGTTGCCATGCGGCTTGAAGAGAAGGGCGCAGAGCGCCGGGCTCAAGGTCAGCGAGATGAAGCAGGAGATCACCGTCGCCGTGGCGATGGTCACCGCGAACTGCCGGAAGAACTGGCCGGAGATGCCGGGGATGAAGGTCGCCGGGACGAACACGGCCGTGAGCGTCAGCGCGATCGCGACCAGCGCGGTACCGACCTCGTCCATCGTCTGCCGCGTCGCATCGCGGGGCGACAGGCCTCGCCGCAGATTGCGCTCCACATTCTCGACCACCACGATGGCGTCATCGACCACGATGCCGATGGCGAGCACCAGCCCGAACAGGCTGAGCGTGTTGAGCGAGTAACCGATCGCCTCGAGGACCGCGAAGGTGCCCACCAGCGAAACCGGAATCGCGACGATGGGAATGATCGAGGCGCGCCAGGTCTGCAGGAACAGGATGACGACCAGGATGACGAGCGCTGTGGCCTCATAGATCGTCTTGACGACCTCGTCCACCGACTGGGCGATGAATTCCGTCGGATTATAGACGACGTCGTAGCGCAGGCCTTCCGGGAAGGCTTTCGACAGCTCCTTCATCGTGTCGAGCACCTGCTTGGCGGTCGCGAGCGCGTTCGAGCCGGGCCGCTGGAACACCAGCAACGGAACCGCCTGGCGATCGTCGAGATAGCCGTTGGCGCTGTAGTCCTGGGCGCCGATCTCGACCCGTGCGACATCGCGCAGCCGGGTCACGCGGCCGTCGGGATCGGTCCGGACCACGACATCGGCGAACTGGCGCGCATCGACCAGCCGCCCCAGGGTCTCGACATTGAGCTGGAACGCGGTCTGGTTCGGCATGGGCGGCTGGTTCAATACGCCCGAGGCGACCTGGACGTTCTGCGCCTGCAAGGCGGCGATCACGTCGCCGGCGGTCAGGTCGCGTGCGGCGATCTTATCCGGATCGAGCCAGACGCGCATCGCATAGTCGCGCGACCCGAAGATGCGGACATCGCCCACGCCCGGAATGCGCGAGAGCACGTCGCGAACCTGGAGCGTGGCGTAGTTCGAGAGATAGAGCTGGTCGCGGCTGCCGTCCGGCGAGCTCAGATGGATCACCATCAGCATGTCGGGTGAGTTCTTGCGCACCGTGACGCCGATCCGCCGGACCTCCTCCGGTAGACGCGGCTCGGCCACGGCTTCGCGATTCTGCACCAGCACCTGCGCGGTATCGAGATTGGTGCCGAGCGCGAAGGTGACCGTCAGCACCAGATTGCCGTCGCTGGTCGCTTGCGACGTCATATAGAGCATGTTGTCGACGCCGTTGATCTCCTGCTCCAGCGGCGTCGCCACGGTGTTGCTGACGGTCTCGGCCGAAGCGCCGGGGTAGCTGGCGCGGATCTCGATGGTCGGGGGCACGATATCGGGATATTGGGATACCGGCAGCGCAAAATAGGCGATGGCGCCGATGATGGTGATGAAGACCGCGATGACGATCGCGAAGATCGGGCGGTCGATGAAGAAATGGGAGAGTCGCATGATCGATCTACTCTTCCGGATCCGGCAGATCGATCTTGCCTTCTTCCACCGTCACCTTGCTGCCGGGTCGCGCCCGCAACAGCCCGCTGATGATGATCCGGTCGTTGGCATCGAGGCCCGAGCGGATGATCCGCAGTTCGGGGCCGCGATTGGGGCCGAGACGCACCACCTTGGGCACCACGGTCCCGTCGTCCGCCACCGTCATGACGAGCTTGCGCGCCTGATCCGAGACGATGGCGGCCTCGGGAATCAGGATGGCGTCATAGGGTTCCGAGCCCGGGATCCGGACCCGGCCGAACTGACCGGGCGTGACCAGCATTGTCGGGTTCGGCAGGAGCGCACGGACCCGGATCGTGCCGGCGGTCCGATCGACCTGGTTGTCGATGAAATCGATGGTGCCCTTCATGCTCCATTTTTCTTCATCGATCAGCTGCGCCTGGACCTCGACCGACCCCTCGCGCACCGACTTCAGGCGCCCTTCGGCGATGGCGCGCTGATATTCGAGCAGATTGGATTCGCTGACATCGAACAGAAGACGGATCGGATCGAGCGACACGATCGTGGTGAGGAGCGTCGTGCCGCCGCCCGATCCCCCGGTCACGAGATTGCCGATGCTGATCGTATGGGCACTGATGCGGCCGGTGACGGGCGCCGTGATCCGCGTGTAGTCGAGATCGAGCTTGGCCGCATCGACGGCCGCCTGGGCCACGGTGATCGAGGCCGCCGCGTTGCGCGCCTGCTGGACCCGCTCGTCATAGGAGCTGGCCGAGGCGAAATCGTTCTTGCGCAGCGCCTCCGACCGCTTCACCTGGGCGATGGCCAGGTCCGAGGCCGCACGGGCCTGCTCCAGTTGCGCCTGGGCCGAGGCCAGCGCGATCTGGAACGGCCGCGGATCGATCTCGAACAGCAGATCGCCCTCATGGACGATCTGCCCGTCCTCGAAATGAATCGCCTGCAGATAACCGCTGACACGCGCCCGCAGCTCGACCGAATCCACGGCGGTGAACTGGCCGGTATATTCGTCCCACTCGGTGATCCGCTTCACCAACGGCTTGCTGACGACCACGGTGGGGGCCGGGGCCGCCGTGGCAGCCGCCGCCGTCGTGGTCGAAGCCGGCCCGATCAGACCCTGGTGCCAGGCGAGGAAACCGGCGACCGCGAGCACCAGAACGACGATTCCCAGCCAGACCCATCGCCGGCTCTTGCCAGCAGCGGTCCGGCCGGGCGTCGCCGCGCGCCGCGCCGGTGGCGCCTCTTGCCCATGATCGGTATCGCTCATTCCCGCCCCGTCCCGTCCTTCCCAGCATCGAACGTGATGCGGTGAGATTGGCCCATTGGCGGAGAGTTGCAAGGGCGGCCTTCGGCCAGGCCGCCTATTCCATCAGTTACATCCGGGTTATGCTTGTTTTTGCAGCAAGATCGGACAAGACGGTATTCAAACGGGGCGCCGCAGCCGATAGAGTCGATGGCGCCGCAGCGGATGGCCGGCCGGCAGGACCGGATGATCGAAATCCTCGCGGGCCTCGGACGTCATGCCCAGGCGTTCCATGACCGCCAGCGAGCGCCGATTGGCCGGAACGGTGAAGGAAACGATTTCCTCGAGGCCCGCTTCGGCAAATCCGAAGGCGACCGCGGCGCGGGCCCCTTCGGTCGCATAGCCCTGGCCCCAGTAACGGCGTGCCAGTCGCCATCCCACCTCGACGCAAGGCGTGAAAGGCGCGGTGAAGCGCGGGATCGCCAACCCGACGAAGCCGATGAAGGGGGCGATGTCCGGCACTTCCACGGCCCACAGACCATAGCCGTGGCGATCGAAATGCTCAGCAAAGCGCTCCGCCAGCGCGTCGCTCGAAGCCCGCTCGAGAACGGACGGGAAATGCTCCATCACGACCGGATCGGCGTTGATGGCCGCAAAGGCCGCGAGATCGGCCTCGCGCCAGGGCCGGAGCCGCAACCGCGCGGTCGTCAGGGTCGGATGCGGACGGGCACCGAACATGGAAGCGAATTCAGCCTCGCTGTGACATGGGGGCGACGGTTACGACAGGGTGCCTGCGAAAAGCTTCCAGGTGCCGGCGACTTCGAGCCAGGGCAACGAAGGATAGTCGGTGATGGTGAGCCCGCCATCGACGATGAGCGTCGCCCCGGTCACGAACGACGCCTCGTCGGACGCCAGGAACATGACGGCCCGCGCGATCTCGTCCGGCGCGCCCATGCGGCCGAGCAGCGAGGCGCCCTTCTCCCAATCGCCGCTCGCCGCGGCATTCTTGGTGACATCGGTCTTGATCCAGCCCGGCGACACCGAATTGGCGCGGATGCGATGGGGAGCGCCTTCGACGGCGAGCGAGCGGGTCAAGGCCTCGAGGCCGGCCTTGGCGACGCCGTAGGTGCCCCAATTGCCGTGAAAGGTCGCGGTCGAGGAGATGTTGACGATGGCGCCGCCGCCGGCCGACTTCAGCGCCGGAAGCGCATAGGCCGCCATGAAGTAAGCACCCTCGAGATTGGGCCCGACGATCTTGCGCCACCGTTCGCCCGGCGTATCCGCGCTCTCGATACCCGACCGGCGCGCGCCGGCGCCGGCATTGTTGATCAGCACATGGAGCTCGCCGAAGCGCGCCAGGACCGAGGCGACCAGGGCCTTGGCCTGGGCTTCATCGGCGACATTGGTCTGGAAGAACTCGGCCTCCGCGCCGCTTCCGCGCAGCTCGGCCAGGGTCGCCGCCCCCTTCTCGCGGTCGCGCCCGCAGATGGCGAGCCGAGCTCCTTCAGCCGCGGCCCGCACCGCGATGGCCCTGCCGATGCCCGAATTGCCGCCGGTGACCAGGACGGTCCGGTTCTTGAACTTCATGCGATCATTCTCCGAGAGAGCGATAGGCTCCGGGTCGTCGCCCGGCGCCGGGAAGGCTCAGCGCGATTCGGGGTTGGAAAGGACTTCCCTGATCCGGCGCGCCAAATCCTGCTTGCGATAGGGCTTGCTGAGGAAGTTCCGGCCGCCCAGCCGGTCCTCATCGCCCTGCAGCGCGTTCTCCGCGAAGCCCGAGGTGAAAAGAATCTTGAGATCGGGCCGCAGCTCGGTCGCATGGCGCGCCAGCTCCACGCCGGTCATGCCGCCCGGCATGACGATATCGGTGAAAAGCAGATCCACGGGCACCGCCTGCTTCAGCAGCGCCACGGCCGCATGACCGTCCTGGGCCTGGATCACCTGGCAGCCGAACTCCTCGAGCTGCTTCACCGCCACCTCGCGCACGCCCGGATGATCCTCGACCAGAAGCACCCGCACGCCCTTCAGATCGCCGGCGCTCTCGCCAGCCGCGATTTCCGCCGCCGGCGTCGGTTCCGTCATGATCCGGGGCAGATAGATACGGATGGTCGTGCCATGGCCGAGCTCGCTGTAGATCTTTACATGGCCTTTCGACTGCTTCACGAAGCCATAGACCATGCTGAGGCCCAACCCGGTGCCGCGGCCTTGGGGCTTGGTCGTGAAGAAGGGCTCGAACACCCGGCTCATGATCTCGGGCGCAATGCCGCTGCCGGTATCCGTGACCGCGATCATCGCATAGTCACCAGGCGTCACATCGGAATTCTCGGCGGCATAGCGTTCGTCCAACCGCTTGTTGCCGGTCTCGATGGTCAGGCGGCCGCCCTTGGGCATGGCGTCGCGTGCATTGATCGCCAGATTGGCCATCGCGGCCTCCACCAGCGACGCGTCGGTCCGGGCCGGCCAGAGATCCTCCGCCAGCTTCATCTCGACCTCGACCTGTTCGCCCAGGGTGCGCTGCAGCAGCCGCGTGATGCTTGTCACCAGCTCGTTGAGATTGACGAAGCGCGTCTCCAGCGGCTGCCGGCGCGCGAAGGCCAGGAGCTGGCGCGTCAGATCGGCGCCGCGCAAACCCGCCTCGAGCGCCTGCTGCGCCATCTTGCGGATACGGCTGTTGGGCTCGAGCTGCTCGCAGAGGATATCGAGATTACCGATGACCACCGCCAGCAGATTGTTGAAATCATGGGCAAGACCGCCCGTGAGCTGGCCGATCGCCTCGAGCCGCTGCGAACGGCGCAACTGCTCCTCGACCTCCTTGCGCCGGGTGATGTCTTCCGCGATCCCCACCAGATGGGTGACCTTGCCGGTTTCGTCGCGGATCGGCGAGATGGTCGCATAGACCGAGGCGCTGGCTCCGTCCTTGCGCGCCATCTCGAACTCGCCCTGCATGTCGCGGCTGTCGGCACCGCTGCTCCAGGCGGCGGCGCAATCGTTCTCCGCGAGCCCGACCGGCTTCCACATGGTCGGGGTCTTGCCGATCAGGTCGGAAAGCTTGAAGCCGGTCACCTCGAGCAGCTTCGGATTCACAAATTGGATGATGCCATCCACGTCGGTGATGACGACGAGATTGGCGCTCTGCTCGACCGCGCGCGACAGAATGCGCAGCCGTTCCTCCGCGCGCTTGCGCTCGGCCAGCTCATGGGCCCGTTCGCGGCGCAGGTCGCTGTCGCGCAGCTCGCGCTCGATCGCGGATCCCAGCCGGCGCAGATTGCCCTTGATCAGATAGTCTTGAGCGCCGGCCTTCATCGCCGAGACCGCGGTGTCCTCGCCGATGCTGCCCGAAACAAAGATGAAGGGCGTACCGAGCCCGCGTTCGCGCACGATCCTCAAGGCATCCGTGCCGCTGAAGCGCGGGAGGGAAAAATCGGCGAGGATGATATCCCAGGGCTGCCGGTCGAGTGCCGCGTTCAGGCCCTCGGCCGTGTCGATATGCTCGTAGCGGGCGTCGAATCCGGCGCGTTTGACCTCCAGGAGGAGGAGCTCGACATCGTCATTCGAGTCCTCGACGATCAGGAGCTGAAGCGGCACGGCCATGGGATGATCCTCGTCAGCGCGGCGGCGCTTCGTTCAAGAGCAGCCAATAGAGGCCGAGCTGACGCGCGGCTTCCACGAACTCGTCGAAATCGACGGGCTTGCGCACATAGCTGTTGCAGCCCAGCCGATAACTCGCGATCAGATCCTGCTCCTCCTTGGAGGAGGTCAGAACCACGATCGGCAATGTCTTGGTTGCTTCCTCGGCCCGGATCCGGCGCAGGACCTCGAGGCCTTCGAGCCGGGGCAGCTTGAGATCGAGCAGCACGACCTGCGGCAAATCGCTCCGGTCCCGCCCGCTATGAGCGCCGGTGGCGAAGAGATAATCGAGGGCCTCGACCCCGTCGCGCGCCACGACCACCGTGTTCTTGATGTTGTTCTTCTTGAAGGCCCGAAGCGTCAGGGCGACGTCGTCGTCATTGTCCTCGACCAGCAGGATTGCCGCATTCCGCATCGTTCAAACCTCATTCAAAGCGTGAAATAGAAAGTGGCCCCCTGATCGGGGCTGGATTGCGCCCAGATCCGCCCGCCATGCTTGCGGATCACGCGCTGAACCGTTGCCAGCCCGACCCCGGTGCCGGGGAAGGCAGTCGCATCATGCAGCCGCTGGAAGGCGCCGAAAAGCTTGCCCGCATAGGCCATGTCGAAGCCAGCCCCATTGTCGCGCACATAATAGGCCCGTTCGCCATCGACGGTCTCGACCCCGAGCTCGATCTGGGCGGGGTCGCGGCGGCCGGTGAATTTCCAGGCATTGCCCAGGAGATTGTCGAGCACGACCCGCATCAGGCGCCCGTCGGCCTGTGCCTTGAGCCCCGGCGCGATGGTCGCGACGACACTGCGCCCGGGCGCCGCGCGCTCCAGCTCCTGCAGCACCTTGCCCGCCATGTCCGTCAGATCGACCTCTTCGCGCACCACCTCGCTGCGCGTCACATGGGCGAGGCGCAGCAGATCGTCGATCAGCATGCCCATGCGCTGGGCGGCCTGGCGGACGCGCTTGAGATAGCTCTGGCCTTCCGCATCGAGGCGGTCCGCATAATCCTCATTGAGGGCCTGGCTGAAGCCGTCGATGGCGCGCAGGGGCGCCCGCAGATCATGCGAGACGGAATAGCTGAAGGATTCGAGCTCCCGGTTCACGGCATCGAGCTCCGCATTGTCCCGCGCGAGGCGGTGGTTGAGCGCCTTCATCTGTTCTTCCGCGGCACGGCGCTCCTCCCAGTAGAGCGCGAGGAACCAGCTGGCGGTGGCGAAGAGCAGGAGCAGAACCGCGCCGGCCAGGATCAGCCGCTGCTTCAACGGCGCCAGATCGGCATCGAGCACCGACTGGGGCGTGAAGGCCATTATCACCCATCCTGGCAGACGCAAGGGACGGCTGCCGGGCTCGACCGCGCCCGTGGCTGCCGCCGCGCTCAGTTCGTGCGGCAGCTTTACATAAGTGAAGAGGCCGGCTTCGGCTGCGAACTGGCCGCTGGCCGGGCCGTTCTGCAGTCTTGTCCAGGCCTCGGGATAGAGGGTTTCCAGCCGGTGCTGCTCGCGGTCCGGATACATGAAGGACCATTCGACATCGCGGCTGGGCCCAAGCAGCCAGTAGCCTGCCTCGTTAAGCAGCCAGATCTGGTCGCGGTCGGGCGTGCCCATGAGCGCGATCCGGTCGAGGATGCGCTGCCCCAGATAGTTCATCACGATCATGCCGCGCGGGAGGCCGCTCGGGTCGTAGACCAGCGTGGAGACGCGGATCGCCGGATTGACCGGTTCCTCGATCTTGTCATGCTCTTCATTGAGGTCGAAGGGGGAGACATAGATATCGCCGGCCTGGAGCTTCAACGTCTCCTGGACGAAGTAGCGGATGCCCTTGTCCTGCAGCTCGTCGACAGGCACGCGAACCGGATCGCCCTTGTTCCAGTTCGCGCGGATCCGTTCCCGCCCGGTGAGATCGATGAAACGGACCTTGTCGTAAAGTCCCTTGGTCGTGACGAAGGCGAGATATTCGTCGCCGACATCGGCCCAGCTGGTCGCGCTCCCATCGGCAAGCCAGCGCCTCAAGGTCGGGTCATGCGCCAGGAAGCGGACATCGGAAATGACCGTGGCCAAAGTGGCGACAAATCGTTGCTGCGAGATCTCGACGCTCTTCTGCTCGGCGGCCTGGGTGACCGAGAAAGTGGCGTCGGACTGGGCGCGATAGAGCAGCACCATGATCGCGACCGATGCCAGCGCCAAAGGCAAAAAAATGAGAGCGGCACGCCTCAGCACGCCCGCGCTCACATTTGCCTGAAACATCAATCTTGCCTGCCTGCTGGTCCGGGGTGAGACGGCGAGAATCGGCGCTCGATTCCGATCGGATCGATCTCAAGGCTGGTCTTTTCGTGCTCCCGCCGTTTCCGACGGTCTTCGCTTCGGGCGGAGCCAGGACCCGCGAATCGGGTGCTGTCGATTCGACGATACAATGCCGGCAACATCCTGTCCGCCGCGGCGGAATCAATAACATTCGGCGAGAACACCGGTCAAATCATCGCGTTAGATTCAAATTGCACCAGCACACTGGAGGTTGCGGACCGGCCCCGCCGGCGCCAAGGTCATTAAGGAAGATGACCGCGACGGGGCTACTGGCCGATTGCCCCCGTCCAGCGCCCGTCGGCCCGGCCGTTCCCCCGTGACACTGCGATGACTTGCTTTTGCCATGCAATCCGGGGGGAATTGCACTATCAACGCGGGCGACAGAGACCCATGGCCCTTTGCCGAGAGCATGGACAAGCGGCATGACGATGAATGGCAGCCTTCTGGCATCGACCCCCGCATCCAGCGTGGTGCGCGAGCCCTTTGCCCATTATGTAAGCAGGGCGGCACTGCCTCCCGACCTCTATCGGCAGCTGGACGCCTCTTTCCCCTCCGCCGAGACGATCCTGGGCGGCCGGGCGGCCGCGATCGAGAATGCGGCGGCACGCCTCCCCGCCTTCAAGGTGCTCGACAACCCGGCGATCGCGCCGGAATGGCGTGAATTCTTCAAGATCCACACCTCGGCGATTTTCTGGAACGACATCGTCCGCGTGTTCGGCGACAGCTTGCGCAAGACCTTCCCGCAACTCGAGGACCGCGCCGGGCGCCGGCTCGAGGATTTCCGGGTAGGTGTCCGGGGTGCCGAACCCGAAGCCGACCTCCGGCTCGAATGCCAGTTCGTCATCAACACACCGGGCACCCGGACCTCGTCGGTCAAGACACCCCATGTCGACAAGCGCCAGACCCTGTTCGCGGCGCTCTACTACTTCCGCGACCCGGAAGACCGGTCGGAAGGCGGCGATCTCGAATTCTATCGCTGGCAGCGCAGTCCGCGCTTCCTGAATTACCGGATGATCCTGCCGGAGGATGTGACGCCGATCGAAGCGGTGCCTTATGGCCCCAACACGCTCGCCTGTTTCGTCAACTCGGCGCAGTCGGTCCATGGTGTGACGCCGCGCGGGCCCTCGGTCCGGCCCCGCCGCTATATCAATTTCATCGCCGAGCTGCCGTTCAAGGCCTTTGCCACGCGCGGCATGAGCATCCCGGCCCGGCTGCTGCATTGGCCGCAGATCCGCCAGATCAGCCGGCGCTCGGTGGGCGCGGACCGCTACTGACCGCGAGGCCCGACATGCCCGTGGCGCCATCCGAGCCCCAGGCGCTCGAAAGCGCGGCCGGCGTCTGGCTGCTGACGAGCTATCGCGCTGGCGACAATGCGCAGGTTCTCGGTCTGGCCGAGGCGCTGGACTGGCGCTTCGAGATCAAGACGCTTCGTTTCCGCAAGACCGAGTTCATCACCAACCGGCTTCTCGGCAGCACGCTGGCCGGCGTGATCGATGAAGGTTCGAGCGCGTTGACGCCACCCTGGCCCGACCTCGTCATCTCCGCCGGTCGCCGCAACGAGCCGGTGGCGCGCTGGATTCGCGATCGGGCCCGACGCGCCTCCATCCCGGCAAATACCCGCCTGGTGCATCTCGGCCGGCCCTGGGCCGATCCCCGCCATTTCGACCTGATCGTCACCACGCCGCAATATCAGGTGCCGGCGCGCGCCAACGTGCTCACCATCGGCGCGCCGCTGCATCGCGTCACGGCGGCAGGGTTGGCCGCGGCCGGCAAAAAATGGGCGCCCGCGCTTTCCGCCCTGCCTCGTCCCTGGATCGCGATCCTCGTCGGCGGCAACAGCCCGCCTTATGTCTTCGACGCCGCCATGGCGCGTGAGCTGGCGCTCCAGGCCAACGAGCTTGCCCGCCGGCGCGGAGCCTCGCTGCTCGTCACGACCAGCCCACGCACCCGTCCAGAGGCGGCCGCCGCCTTGCGCGACGCCATCGCCAAGCCCGCCTTCTTCCATGACTGGACGCCCGATCCCGATGCCAATCCCTATCTCGGGCTGCTGGCGCTGGCCGACGCGTTCATCGTGACGGGCGAGAGCATGTCGATGGCGGCCGAGGCCTGCAGCACCGGCAAGCCGGTCCATCTCTTCGACATGGGCTGGGGCTGGAGCGCGATGCGGCCGCCGGCTCATCCCGGCCTTGCCGGGTCGCGCGGCATCGGCGAGCGCCTGGCACCCCAGCGTCTGAAACATTGGGCCTTGGCCCATCTGCTGCCGGAACGGGTCCGGCGCGATGTCCGGGTGATTTTGCGGCGTCTGGTCGAGGAGGGTCACGCGGTCTGGCTCGGCGATCCGGCCCCCCTCTCGGGCAGGCCGGCGCCGGACGACATGGCCGTGGCCGTGGCCCGGGTCCGCGCGCTGTTTGCGAGCCAGCGTCAGCTCTGATGCAGCGGCAGGACCTTGGCGACCGCCGGGCGCTGCTTCATGCGCTGATGGTGATCGTGGATCTTCGGGAAGCGCGCCAGCTCGACGCTGTCCCCCTTGAGCCAGCCCGCCAGCGTGAAGAGATAGGGGTCGCTGATCGTGAAGCGCTCGCCCATCACCCAGGGTCCCTTGAACATCTCGTTCTCGATCAGATCGAAGCACTCGCCGACATTCTGCGGCACCTTGCGCCGCATCTCGGCGATGGCGGCGGGATCGTCGGCCCAGCGATAGGCCCGCAGCCGATGGGCATGGGCGACATGGACGGTCGAGCAGAGATAGCTGTTGAAGGACTGGACCCGGCCGAATTCATAGGCATCGTCCAGCGGCGCCAGGCCTGCCGCCGGATGGGTCTGCGCCACGAAGGCGAGGATGGCCGGATTCTCCGTCAGGATGCCGCGATCGGTGACCAGCGCCGGCACGCGCCCCTTGGGATTGATGGCGAGATATTCCGGTTTGCGCTGGTCGCCCCCGACCAGATCGACCTTCACCGCGTCATAAGCGGCGCCCGCTTCCTCGAGAGCGATATGCGAGGCCATCGCGCAGCTGCCGGGCGCGTAGAACAGCTTCAGCATCGGGTCTCTCCGCAAAGGAAGCGCCCTCGCGACGGTCGGACCCCGGAGAGCCCGACCGTCGTGGGAGGGAATTGAATCAGGCCGCGAGCGGCCGCGATTCCAGCGGCGGCACGCGCCGGATCAGGTCCAGCGAATCGTGGCGGATGTGATTGTGGCGCATCTCTTCGCGCAGCTGCGCCTCGGTCACGGTGCCGGCATCGAGACATTCGCGCAGCAGGCCATAGAAGAAGGCCTCCTGTTTCGGGTCGGGATGCGCATTGTAGTGGCCCATCAGCCCGTAATCGCCGAAGAGCTTGCGCCGCGCCGTCATGATCCAGGCCCAGGGCGGGAAGAAATAGACCCGATCGACCGGCTGGAAATCGACCTTGAGGCCGGTCTTCCA
>NZ_JBOHKS010000111.1:0-13289 GCF_050729195.1 Hypericibacter sp. | reverse complement strand
CCCTGGGCGACCGACGGCAATTGCAGCATGCTCTATCACTGCGTGGCGCCGGGTCTGGCTTCGATCACCTATGACTACGAGACTCTCGGCAAGCGCATCGTGGCCGGCTTTCCCTCGCCGATCTCCTACACCAAGGTCCGTTACTACCTGGCCGTCGCCAACGAGAAGACCTTCAAGGGCAAGAGCCTCGCAGAATGGGCCCGGCTCGAAGAGATGGTCTATCTCGAGGACGTGCCGGTGGCGACGACGCTCGAGCCGCGCGAGATCGATTGGGACGGCAATTATGTCGAGTTCTCGGTGCCGGCCGATCTCTACACGCTCAACTACCGCCGCGCCTTCCGCGACTTCGTGGCCCGCGCCCATGGCGGCGCCTAGCGGCGCGATCGACACGCAAGGCCTTCGGGTATAGGCCCGTGAGCGTCGAGGCGCCTGAGTTTCGCGTCGAGATCGAGACAATCGTGCCGGCCGCCGAGGGCGTGGTCGCGATCATCTTGCGCCGCCCCGATGGATCGCCCCTGCCCGCCTGGCAGCCCGGCGCCCATATCGACCTGCTACTGCCCTCGGGTACTGTCCGACAATATTCGCTCTGCGGCGATCCTGGCGATCTTCGTCGCTGGCGCATCGCGGTGTTGCGCGAACAGGCCGGCCGCGGCGGTTCGGCGGAGGTCCATGATCGCCTGCGCGCCGGACAGACGCTCACCGTCCGAGGCCCACGCAACGCCTTCGTCCTTCGTGACGGCAAGCGCTATCTCTTCGTCGCCGGCGGCATCGGCATCACGCCGATCCTGCCGATGGTGCGCGAAGCCCATGGGCGCGGCGCCGACTGGCGGCTCATTTATGGCGGCCGATCGCGCGGCTCGATGGCGTTCGTCGAGGAACTCCATCGGATCGAACCGTCTCGTGTCGAGATCCTGCCGCAGGACGTGGCCGGCCTGCTCGATCTGGGCCGCATTCAGTTGGCAGCGGCGGCCGGCGCCCAGATCTATTGCTGCGGTCCGACGGGCCTGCTGAATGCCCTGGAAGAGCGCTTCAAGGCCGCCGGTCTTGCCGAGGCGCTCCATGTCGAGCGCTTCACGGCGGCCCCCGCCGACGGCGCGGCTTTGCTGGTCATTCTCGCGCGCAGCGGCCGCGAGGTGGCGGTGGCGCCGACCTGCTCGATCCTGGAGGCGCTGCGCGCCGCCGGCTGCGAGGTGCCCTCCTCCTGCGAGCAGGGCCTCTGCGGGACCTGCGAGACCAAGGTCCTCGCCGGCAAGCCCGATCATCGCGACCAGCTGCTGACCGAGGCCGAGCGCCAGCGCGGCGATGTCATGATGGTCTGCGTTTCGCGCGCCTTGACGCCCAGCCTGACGCTCGACCTTTAGATCGGAACAGTTCGCCGCCCTGCCCGTTTTCCCTCTATCATGGGCAATATGAGCGAACGGGCGGGCACGGTCGTTTCCAGGATCATCGAGGTCCCTCCCGAGGCCGTCTATCGTGCCTTCCTGGATCCGGACGCGGTCGCGACCTGGCTCCCGCCCGGTTCCATGAGCGGCATCGTCCATGCGTTCGACGCCCGCGAAGGCGGGGCCTTCAGCATGTCGCTGGTCTATCCGGACGACGACCGGCCCTCGCGCGGCAAGACCTCGCCCAGCACGGATACCTTCAAAGGCCGCTTCGAGAAACTGATCCCCAACGAGAAGATCGTCTGGAAGAGCGTCTTCGAATCCGCGGACCCGGCCTTCTCGGGCGAGATGACGGTGACCACGACATTGGAGCCCGTCGGCGAGGGAACCAAGGTCACCATCACCTGCGAGAACATCCCGCCCGGCGTGAAGCCCGAGGACAATGAGGAAGGCTGCCGCGCCTCGCTGGAGAAGCTCGCTTCCTTCCTCGGCGGCTGAAGCCTCGCTCTGTCGGCGTGCCGCCCCTACTCGATCACCATCAGATCGAACGGCTCCGCCGAGAGGCCTCGCGCCTGGCTCTCGGTGAAGAGGAAGGAGTCGATGGTGAAATACTGCCCGATATGCCGCGGCAGGAAGAACTGATGCTCGAAATTGACCGCCGTGCCGGGCTCGAACAGCCGGTCGGCGTTGAGGTCCGAGAGCGGATCGAAGACGAAATTGCCGACCCAGTCCGGCGGGAAGGCGATCCCCATCTCATAGCCGCCCACCCAGCCGCGCCGCTCCCATAAGCCCGCCTCGACCAGATGCGCCATGATCGCCCGGTTGAACTCGCCGACCGGGAGGTTGGGCCGCAGCAGGCTCCGGATATAAGCCATAGCCGTCGCCGCCTTGCTCGTCACCTCGATCACGTCGCGCGACGGCTCGCCCATCGAGAAGGTCCGGGCCATGTTGATGTGATAGCGCTTGAAGACGCCGCTGAGATCGACCAGCACCACATCGCCCTGCTGCACCTTGCGCCGGGTCGCGAGCCCATGGAGCGCGTTGGTCTTGGTGCCGGAGAGGACGGGCATGGTGATGCCGGGATTCTCGCCGCCCGCCGCCGCCATCGCGCGGACCATCTCGCCATAGATCTCGAGCTCGGTGACGCCCCGCCGCAGATGCGCCTTGGCCGCCGCCATGCCGATATTGGCGATGCGCGCCGCTTCCCGCAGGCAGGTGACCTCGTCCGGCGATTTGATCCAGCGCACCTGGCGCAGCACATCGGTCCCGTCGACGACCTTGGCCCCTGCCGCCTGGAACAGCGCCTCGGTGCGCTGGCTGATCATGCGGTTGGGCCGGTAGCTCCAGAATTCCATGCCGACGGTGCCTCTGAGCCAGCCCGCTTCCTTCAGCTGCTCGACCGTGAAGGCGGCGCCGTCACGCTGCGAGTTGCGCGGGAACAGTCGCGTGTCGGTCGAGGCGGTGAAGATGCGGCCGAGAATCGCCTCGCGCTCGCTGTCGAACAGGATGTAATGGTCGTGATCGACATGGACCGCGATGGCGGAGCTCGCCGGCCATTGGCGCGGCGACTGCGCCTGGTACCACTCCGCCTGATAGCCGCTGACGTAATACATGCTCTCGGGCGCCATCAGATAGAGCATGTCGATCCCGGCCTTCGCCATCGCCTTGCGGATGCGCGAGAGGCGGTTCTTGAATTCCTCGGCGGAGAACGGGATCTCGGATTCCGGCTTGCTGTGGAAATAGACCTCGTCGCGATATTCCATGGAGGGCTCCCGCTTTCTGTTCCCGCGCTCGGGCGGTGCGGCAAGCTAGCAAGCGATCATGGCCCTTGCCAGTGATCGTCGCGTCACGACTTGTCGTGCGACATTCCCGATCATCGGGAGCGGGCGGGCTCGAAGCTCAAGCGGGCTCGGGCGTCTTGTCCCAGGCGCCGATCGACTGCGCCATCTTGCGCGCGGCCTCGCGCAGATCGTCGGCCAGCGCCGGATCGTCCACCGCGCGCGCCAGCACCATGCCGCCGACGCAGAGCGCCGCGATGCCGAGTGCGCGCTCATAGGCCACCTTGCGATCGGGGCCGAGATTGGCCGAGAAGGCGCCAATCATCATGCCCAGGACCTCGCGATACGCGGCCTTCACCGGGGCGCCACCGCGAGCGACATCGCTCGGCAGCCCCAGCATCGGGCAGGACCCGTCGATATCCTCGAAATGCTGGCGCGAGAGATAGGCGTCGACGATCGTGGCCGCGAGCGGACGGTCGGCCGGCGGCGGCATGCCCATGCTGCATTGCCAGGGCTCGCTCGGGAAACGGCGCGTGAAGAGCGTGATCGCCTCGGCATAGAGCTCGTCCTTGCTGTCGAAATAGCTGTAGAAACCGCCGCGCGTGAGGCCGGCGCCGGCCATCACCGCGTCGATCGAGACCTCGGACAGGCCGTTGCGGTTGAACAGGCGCCGGGCGCTGGCGAGGATCTTCTCGCGGGTTTCCTGCCGATGGTCCTGGGGATAGGGCATGGTCCGTCACCTTATTGTCATCGACAGCGTGCGCCGGAACTAAAATATGTTCTTGAACATATTTTGGCCCAGGACTGAAGTCCATGCCGCGTCACCCCAACCCGGAGAGCCATCATGGGCAACCCCTTCGTGCATGTCGAACTGAGCAGCACCGATCTCACCAAGGCCAAGCCGTTCTACAAGTCGATGTTCGACTGGAAGCTCGAGGATGTCGAGATGGGCGGCGGCATGACCTACACCATGATCGGCGTCGGCGACGGCACCGGCGGCGGCATGATGAAACAGATGATCCCCGGCGCGCCGTCCTTCTGGCTGCCCTACGTGCTGGTGGACGACATCGCCGCCGCGACCGCCAAGGCCAAGAAGCTCGGTGCCAAGGTGATGAAGGACGTGACCGAGGTGATGGGCATGGGCTCGCTCTCGATCATCACCGATCCAAGCGGCGCCAATCTGGGGCTCTGGCAGCCGAAGCGGAAGTAGATTCCAACACCGCTTGGGCCCTCATCCAGAGTCTGTCGAAGGATGAGGGCCGTCATCATTTGACCTGGCGGCGATCAACCGCAGTCTGTGTGTGTTCGGGAGTATCCCAAGTATTCGGCTTTCGGCTTACCAGCAAAAGCATCGGGTGGTGGCTGGTCACCGCCCTTGACCGTCACGCGATAGAACGGCGCAAGAGTTTCGCGTTGAACGACAACGCCTCCTCCACGGATATACACGACAATCGGGGAGCAATAGTCGCCCTTCAAGGAAACGCGCCCGCGCGTATCCGTTTTGAGCACTTCAGTTACGAGCTGATTCGTGCCGATATGTTCGGTAACGTACACTGGGGCATCAATGACCGGTGTCTGATCGGCGTTCAAAAACTCAATATCCGCCGCCACCGCTGTTCGGCTGCCTCCGGCTTCCAAGATCCGGTCGCAAGATGTTAGCGCCAGCATCAGGAGGCCGCTGATCATCTGAAGACCTTTGTTTGCTTAAGAGTCCCCGATCCATTCGTAAGGAGTCAGCGATTTGGTTCATAGGCCCTGCCCGTAATTTTTCTCAGAGCCTCACGTGTTCCATCAGCCGTGCTCAATTCCGGCCCCACGATACTCAGTTTGTCGCGCAACTCGGCTTCTTCCAGGGCCGTTTCAAGTTCTGGCACTGCGACGGTTGCTCTCGGTCCAAGTTGCCCGAGCGCCAGGGCCGCCCAATATCGGACTGCGTCGTCATTGCTGTGCAGGAGTTGAGCGATATCAGCAATGGTACCATCATCAATTCGGTCAGGATCCGACGTAGACGCGTGCTTCGCTAGACCCGGCAGCTCCGACGCAAGTTGATAACGCGCCATCGGATCTGGTTCGGCTCTTATCTTTTCGATTTTCGCTTCGATTTCGGTCGTCCAGGTTCCACCCGCATCTTCGCCGAAGGCGTGTCCGTAGAGACCGGTGAACACTAGACAAATGACCGCGAACGATATCGCGCGCTTCGTCATTGCTTATTGGACCATCTTCGCTCTTCTAAGCTGCTCGCTCGGATCGCAATTCGCCGGCGGACTGGCGAACCCCTTCCATTTCCTCCCGCCATAGATCCATCTCTGACACGGAGACGGAGGGCTCAGACCGCTACAGTAATACCCTGTTCGACGGCGACATTCTCCGTACCATTGCTATAGATGTCATAGAGCGTGCTGGGACCACCATAAGCCGGATTGTTGAGGGCAACGCCGCTCGTATCCAGCGCGAACTCGACTCCGCCGGTCTGCTGCAGATGCAGGGTATCGGTATAGCCGGTCGTGCCCAACGTGTCGCCGCGGACAACCAGATCGACGGTGTTTCCGTTCACAGTTTCGCGCGTGGTCCCGCCGAAATCGAGCACGTCGGCCGCATTCAACGTGACGGCGTTCGTTGCGTGGATACGCCCCATATCAACAATCTCGAGACCGCTTGTATTCTGGTCGAAGCCGGCGAAGCGGACATCAGTATCCACCACTGCCAGTCTGTCGATTCCAGTTCCTCCGACATATTCATCGCTCCGGCTGCCGAACAGCAACATATCGTTGCCTTCCAACCCGAAGAGTTGATCTATTCCGTTGCCGCCATCAAGGGTGTCATTGCCGATGCCGCCATTCAGCAAATCAGTACCATTGCCACCAAGAAGAAAGTCGTCGCCCGCGCCACCGAAGAGGCTGTCGGTGGCGTTCTGGCCGTCGAGAACATCGTCACCGACGCCGCCATCCAACGTGTCGTTCCCGTCCCAGCCCGTCAACCAGTCATTGCCGTCACCGCCAAAAAGCGTGTCGTTACCATTCTCCCCGCCTAGCACATCGCTCCCATTGCCGCCATCGAGGGAGTCTGTGCCATTGCCTCCGAACACCGAGTCCACGCCATTGTCGCCGTAGATCGTGTCGTTGCCATTTTCGCCGAACACCAGGTCATTGCCGTTGCCGCCAAAGATTATGTCGCTGCCGTTCCAACCGCGAAGATCGTCATTGCCGTTGCCGCCGTCGATCGTGTCGTTGCCATTCACGCCGTAAAGGAAGTCCCTGCCGGCGCCGCCAATGAGCATGTCGT
This sequence comes from Hypericibacter sp., assembly GCF_050729195.1. NCBI lineage: Bacteria > Pseudomonadati > Pseudomonadota > Alphaproteobacteria > Rhodospirillales > Dongiaceae > Hypericibacter > Hypericibacter sp. The sequence goes on along the minus strand of NZ_JBOHKS010000111.1, from coordinate 6,847 downwards.
CGCCGTTATCGCCATAGGCGCCGTCGACGCCGTTGCCGGCAACGATCCAGTCGTTGCCGTTGCCGCCCTCGATGTAATCATTGCCATTGCCGCCAAAGATCGTGTCGTTGCCATCCGCTCCGAAGACGAAATCAGTGCCATTGCCGCCATTGGCGATGTCGTTGCCAAGGTCGCCGATCAGGGTGTCAATGCCTGAAGAGCCGAACAGGCTGTCATCGCCGGAACCTCCAAGGATACTGTCATTGCCGGAATCGCCTTGAAGTGTGTCGCTGCCGGCGGCGCCATTGAGCGTGTCATCACCTCCGGCACCACGAATCGTGTCATCCCCGGCGCTCCCAATCAGCGAATCACCGAGCGGTCCTCCCTGAATGGACTCACCAACCGCGAATAGCGATGCACTGGCGGTCCTTTCCAAGTGGCTCACGGGCACGATGTCATCGAATGAGATTTTCGAACGAGCTTCCGACATTGTTGCTCTCCTCGGTACAGAACCCGTTGTGACACATTGGCCTTAGTGCGCAGAGACCGCCCGCCGCTTCATCGGTCGCAGACCCCTCTTCAGCTCGACTTTCGCTTCTTGGGAACTGAGGTCACTCGGCGCCGCGGCCCCAATGTGTCAGTTGCATTACCGTCTTCACGTACCCGCGCCAGGGAGTACGATTCCTCGACAACCAGAAAAAGAACATAACAAAAGTTATAGCCGTGACTTTTTCTTAATGTTTTTTATCTGCCACCCATGGATGTGCTCCATGCCGACTGAAAGAAGATGCTGACCATGGGCGAGGCTCACCATGGGCTCGTTGAAACCAAGGCTCATCTCGGTGCTTGTCTTTGTTTCATTGTTCGCTTTGGCGTCGCCGGCGCCCGCGGACGATGTGCAGGATTGCTCGGACTCAATAGTGCTGGTGAAGACGGATCCAGGGCGGGCGTTCGCCGCCTGCTCATCGCTGGCGGAGCGCGGCAACGCCATAGCGCAGCTCAATCTCGGTTCGATGTACTACAAAGGCGAAGGCGCTCCGCAGGACTACAATGACTCGCTGAAATGGTATCGAGCAGCCGCCGACCAGGGCCTCGCGGAAGCTGAGTACGCTGTTGGAGTCATATATGCCCGAGGTCAGGGGGTGCCGCCGGACCTCGTCGAGGCGCAAAAGTGGCTTCATAAAGCCGCCATTCAGCAACACCCTGCCGCGCAATACTTGCTCGGAAGCATGTATCTCGATGGCGAAGGTGTGACGCGGGATTCCGATGAGGCCGTGAAATGGCTCCGCATGGCGGGCGATAAGGGTTTCGCACCCGCCCAGTACCTTCTCGGAACCATGTATCAGCATGGGCTAGGCGTGGCGAAGGACTATCATGAAGCGGAGAAATGGTACCGCTCAGCAGCCGACAAAGGCTTTGTGCTCGCTCAGTTAGAGCTCGGACGGATGTACCATGAAGGTATAGGCATCGCGATGAACTATACCGAGGCCATGAGAATATACCGCCAAGCCGCCGACCAAGGTTCTGCTACCGCGCAGTATCTGATTGGCTCCATCTTTTTAAGGGGTGATGGGGTCAAGAAGGACTACGCAGAAGCCGCCATGATGCCCTTATGGATGAAAGTAAAACGGATCGCGATCGAGTGATGTCAAAAATGACTCCTGCGCAAATCGAGGAGGCGCGGCGTCGGGAAAGCCAATGGCTCGCGGAACGCCAGGACTAATGCAGCGGCGGAAAACCGGTGGCATCAGAAGAAGAAATATCCTTCGCGCCAGCCTTCTCCCGGGAGAGCGTGGCGAGGGAGAAATAGCGTACAGCGAAGCTAGGCCTCACCCCTCATGCGGACGCAGCAGCGCGCGGCTGATGATGTGGCGCTGGATCTCGGAGGTGCCGTCCCAGATGCGCTCGACCCGCGCGTCGCGCCAGAGGCGTTCGACGCCGACCTCTTCCATCAGGCCCATGCCGCCGAAGATCTGCACGGCATGGTCGGTGACGCGCGCCAGCATCTCGGTCGCGTAGAGCTTGGCCATCGCGTAGTCCTGGTCCTGCACCGTGCCCTGGTCGGCCTTCCAGGCGGCGCTCATCACCAGCCATTCGGCGGCCTGGATCTCGGTCGCCATGTCGGCGAGTTTGAAGGAGACGCCCTGGAACTTGCCGATGGTCTGACCGAACTGCTTGCGCGTCGCGGCCCATTGCGTCGCCATCTCCAGCGCCTTCTGCGCGCGGCCGACGCATTGCGTCGCGACCGTCAGCCGCGTGGCGCCGAGCCATTTGTTGGCGACGTCGAAGCCGTGATGCTCCTCGCCCAGGATCTGCGCCACCGGGATCTTGCAGTCGGTGAAGATCAGCTCGCAATGGTGATAGCCCCGATGCGAGACCGAATTGGGGCCCTTGCGCACTTCGAGGCCCGGCGTGCCCTTGTCGACCAGGAAAGAGGTGATGAGCTTCTTCGATCCCTTCCCCGTCTGCTCCTCGCCGCTCGCCGCGAACAGCACGATGAAATCGGCGACATCGGCATAGGAGATGAAATGCTTGGTGCCGTTGACGATGTAGTGATCGCCCTGGCGCACCGCACGGGTCTTCATCGAGCGCAGGTCCGAGCCAGCGCCGGGCTCGGTCAGGGCCAGGCATTCGACGCGCTCGCCGCGGATCGCCGGCTTGAGATAGCGGTCGATCTGCTCGCCGACGCAGGCGCGCAGGATGTTGGAGGGCCGCGCCACGGCATATTGCAGTGCGAAGGAGGTGCGGCCGAGCTCGCGCTCCATCAGCGCCAGCGCGACATGGTCGAGCCCGCCGCCGCCCAGTTCCTCCGGCATGTTGGCGGCCCAGAATCCCGCCTTGAGCGCGCGGTCCCGGATCTGCGCGATCAGCTCGGGGCGGACGGCGTTGGTCTTCTCGACCTCGTTCTCGTAAGGCACGAGCTCCGCCTCGACGAAGGCCCGCACACTGTCGACCAGGAGCTGCTGCTCGGTGCTCAGTCCGAAATCCATGGCCTCGGCCTTTCGATATCGAGTCCCACTGCCACCCCCCTCCCTACCCTCCCCCGCAAGGGGGGAGGGCTAGAGCATAATTGTTCACGCTGCCTCCCCCTCGGAGGGAGATGAAGGGCGAGGTTCTTCCAACTATCCACGCCCCCTCCCCTTGCGGGAGGGGGTAGGGGGAGGGGTATGCCGGCTCAATCCTCCGGCGACATCCCGTGCTTTTTCTTCACCCGCGCGATCGCTTCCATCACCTCGATGATGCAGTCGTTGCGGTAGCGCTCCAGCTCCTTGACGGTGCGGCCCTTGGCCTGGGCGGTGGTGCCGTCGGCGACCTTGTCGATCAGCTCCTCGGTCAGCTCCGGCGCCACCAGCTTGGTCCAGGGCAGTTTCAGCGCCGGGCCGAACTGCTTCATGAAATGATGCATGCCCGCATCGCCGCCGGCGATGTGGTAGATCATCATCTGGCCCATATAGGAGAAGCGGATCCCGGCGCCGAAGCGCATCGCGTCGTCGATGTCGGCGGTGGTGGCGACGCCGTCATTGATGAGATGCAGGGATTCGCGCCACAGCGCTTCCAATAGGCGGTCGGCGACGAAGCCCTCGATCTCCTTCTTCACCCGCATCGGCCGCATGCCGATGGACTCGTAGAAGGCGCAGGCGCGGTCGACCGAGGCCGGCGCCGTCTTCTTGCCGCCCAGCACCTCGACCAGCGGCAGCAGATAGACCGGGTTGAAGGGATGGCCAACCACGAGCCGCTCCGGATGCTTGCATTTCGCCTGCATGTCGGTCGGCAGCAGGCCCGAGGTCGAGGAGCCGACGATCACGTCGGGCCGCGCCGCGGCGTCGATCTGGGCATGCAGCTTGATCTTGAGCTCGAGCACCTCGGGCGCCGATTCCTGGACGAAATCGGCGCCCTTCACCGCTTCCTCGACGGTCTTCACGAAGCGGCAACGCTTGAGGTCGGCGCCCTGTTTGAGACCGAGGCGCGTCAAGGCCGGCCAGGCATTCTCGAGGCTGGCCTTGAGCTTGGCCTCGGCATCCGGGCCGGGATCCCAGGCCACGACATCGAGCCCATGCGCCAGGAAGCGCGCGGCCCAGCCCGCACCGATGACGCCCGTGCCGATGACGGCACAGGTCTTGATCTCGTTCGCCATGGGGTCGTTCCCTTCGTGCTGACGCTTAGTGGCGCTTCTTCAGGCCGAACTTCTTGCGCGCCTCGTCAGGCGTGACGGCCCTGGCGCCCATGAGATTCAGAATCTTGACGACGCGATCGACCAGCGTGCCGTTCGAGGCATGGACGCCCTTGTCGAGCCAGATATTGTCCTCGAGACCGACGCGCACATTGCCGCCGAGCACGGCGGCCTGGGTCGCCATCGGCATCTGGTTGCGGCCGATGCCGAAGGCCGACCAGTTGGCGCCTTCGGGCAGATTGTCCACCATCGCCTTCATCGAGACGGTGTCGGCCGGGGCACCCCACGGAATGCCGAGGCAGATCTGGAACAGCGGCGGCGCGTCGAGCAGGCCTTCCTTGAACATCTGCTTGGCGAACCAGAGATGGCCGGTGTCGAAACATTCGAGCTCGGGCTTCACCCCCAGCTCCTGGACGCGCTTGGCGCCCTTGCGCAGCATCACCGGCGTCGAGACATAGATCGTCTCGCCATCGCCGAAATTGAGCGTGCCGCAATCGAGCGTGCAGATCTCGGGCAACAACTGCTCGACATGGGGCAGACGCTCGATCGCGCTGATCAGGTCGGTGCCGGGGCCGGGCCTGGTCGGGCTGCCGTCATTGACCTCGAGATCGCCGCCCATGCCGGCGGTGAGATTGATCACCACGTCGGTGCTGCTGGAGCGGATCCGGTCCACCACTTCCTTGTAGTACTCGACCGTCCGCGCGCCCTTGCCGGTCTTGGGATCGCGCACATGGATATGGGCGATCGCGGCCCCCGCCTTGGCGGCCTCGATCGCCGCGTCGGCAATCTGCTTGGGTGTCACCGGAATGGCCGGGTGCTTGCCGACCGTGTCGCCGGCGCCGGTCACGGCGCAGGTCACGACAACATCGTAATTCATGGGGCTCTCCTCCCTGGGGACGTCTTTTGAAGCTGGGCGCGATGGTCAGCCCGCAGGGCCGCCTCCGCTTGACGGATTTCGCCGCCAATATGACGTTTTCCGCCATAGCGGCAAGCGCATTCGAGAAGGCTCAAAGGATCAGGCCTCGGCGGCTCCGGGACGCCGTTCGGCCCGCGGTGGACGGCCGGCCCAGCTGCGATAGCTGCGCGAGAAATGCGCCGCCGAGCCGAAGCCGCAGGCGACCGCGACCTCGACCACCGGCATCTCGCTGTACTGCAACAAGGCGCGGGCCCGCTGCAGCCGCAGATCGAGATAGTAGCGCTGCGGCGTGGTGTTGAGATGCAGGCGGAACAGCCGCTCCAGCTGCCGCTGCGACAGGCCGGCCGCGCGTGCCATGCGGCCGGCATCGAGCGGCTCCTCGAGATTCTTCTCCATGAGCGCGATGGCGCGGCCCAGCCCCGCATGCGAGACGCCCTGTCTTGCGGCAGGCTCCATGCGCTGGCGGTCCTGCGGGTCGCGGATGCGGGCATGGATGAACTGCTCGGAGACGGCGGTCGCCAGGCGATGGCCATGCCGGCGCGAGATGACGTGAAGCATCATGTCGAGCGCGGCCGTGCCGCCGGCGCAGGTCAGGCGGTTGCGGTCGATGGCGAAGAGGCCGCCCTCGGCCTCGACCTTCGGAAACTGCTCGCGGAAGGAATCGAGCACCTCCCAATGGGTGGTGGCGCGATAGCCGTCGAGCAATCCGGCGCGCGCCAGCACGAAGCTGCCGGTGTCCATGGCGCCCAGCTCGACGCCGTTGCGGTCGAGCCGGCGCAGCCAGTCGCGGATGCGCCGGTCATAGCCCTGCTCCGGCTCGAAGCCGGCGCCCACCACCACGGTGCGATAGCGCGAGGGGCTGCGGCCGAGTTGCCCCAGGTTGCGATCGGCCACGAGCCCCATGCCGTTCGAGGCCGCGATCGAGGCGCCGTCGAGCGACACGATCTCCCAGTGATAGAGCGCGGCACCGGCCAACCGGTTGGCGACCCGCAGCGGCTCGACCGCCGAGACGAAGGCCATCATCGAGAATTTGGGCAGAAGCAGAAAACCCAGGGTCTCGGGCAGATCGATCCGGGCGGCGGTGGGCATGGCGGAAATCCGGCCGTGAGAGGGTTGTCGGCTACCCTCATCTAATGGCGGAATTCCTCAAGAGTCAAAAGGCGCGGTTCACTTCTTCGGCGGCAGCGAGATCACACGCCCGACATTCGCCGGTCGCGGCAGGCCGGCATGGTCGCGCGCAATCGGGTCGATCCTGGCCCGAACCTCGGGGAGGAAGGGCGCCGAGCGCCGCTGGTTCATGTCGATATTCATCAGCATCTGCTCGCTGGTCGCGCGGGGCTCCGGCGCGTCCTCGGCATAGAGCGTATAGAACACGTGAAGCCGCTTATCGTCCCAGCCGAGGATCTGGGTGTCGGTCCAGGTCTCCTTGCCGACCTTGATCTCGCGCAGATAGTTCAGATGGACCTCGAGCGTGAACAGGCTGTGGCCCTTCTCGGCCCGCTCCTTCTCGCCGAGACCGATATGCTCCATGAAGGTCGTGGTGTTGTTGCTGAAGATGAGCAGATAGTAGGCGTCGAGGAGATGACCGTTGTAGTCGATCCAGCCCGGCTGGACGCGCTCGCGATGGAGACGGAGAATTCCGGTCATCCTCATTTTCCCTCTTCATAGAATGGCGGGGATAATGAAACGCCGTTTCCCCGCGTGCAAGGGGCGCCCCGAGCAACTTGAAGTCCCGTCGGAATCGGCGATAACTATCCTCACGCACAACGCGCAAAGTGAAG
>NZ_JBOHKS010000110.1:0-5955 GCF_050729195.1 Hypericibacter sp. | reverse complement strand
AGCCAGAGAGCCCTGAGCTCGCCCGCGCGGGCGACGCTGTTGGGCGCCTGCGGCAAAGCGATGTTGGTCGCCTGGCGCACGCCGTCGACGAAGGCGGGGTCGACCACATTGCCGCGCAGATTGATCTGGCAGCGATGCGGGCGCTCGGCCAGGACGATCTCGGCCTCCTGCAGCAGACCGGTCTGCGAGGCGGCGCGGGCGCGCAGGCCCAGATGGGCCAGGGGCGAGCGGCGCAGATAGGGCTCAACCATTGAGGCGGGTCCCTTCGATGTCGAAGAAGCGGGCTTCGGTCACCTTGGCGCGGATCGTGCGATCGACCAGCGGGATGAAGACCGTGTCGCCCATGCGGTTGCGGCCGTTCTTGAGCACGGCCATGGCGATCGAGCGGCCGACATTCGGGCTGTAATAGCTCGAGGTGACATGGCCGATCATGGCCATCGGCGGCTTGCGCTCGAGCTCGGCCACGACCTGGCCGCCCTCGGGGATGAGTTCGCTCGGATTCTCGGTCAGGAGCCCGACCAGGTGCTTGCGGTCGGGGCGGGCCGTGTCGGCGCGCTTATGGGCGCGCTTGCCGAGGAAGTCGGGCTTGGATTTGGCGACGGCCCATTCCATGCCGAGATCCTGCGGCGTCTGGGTGCCATCGGTCTCCTGGCCCACGATGATGAAGCCCTTCTCGGCGCGCAGCACATGCATCGCCTCGGTGCCGTAGGGCGTAACGCCGTATTTCTCGCCAGCCGCCATCAGCGCTTCCCAGAGGGCGAGGCCGTAGCTCGAGGGCACGTTCACCTCGTAGGTGAGCTCGCCGGTGAAGCTGATGCGCATGACCCGCGCGGGGATGCCGGCGACATGGCCTTCCTTGTAGGACATGAAGGGGAAGGCCGCGTCGTCGAGCGGGATGTCGGTGGTGAGCTCCGACAGCAGCCGGCGCGCCATGGGGCCGTTGACGCCCACGGTTGCCCATTGCTCGGTCACGGAGGCGCAGAACACCTTCATGCCCGGCCATTCGGTCTGCAGCCATTCCTCGAGCCAGGCCAGCACGCGCGCTGCATTGCCCGTCGTGGTGCTCATCAGGAAGTGGCCTTCGGCCAGCCGCGTGGTGACGCCGTCATCGAACACCATGCCGTCCTCGCCGCACATGAGGCCGTAGCGGCAGCGCCCGACCTCGAGCTTGGTCCAGGCGTTGGTGTAGATCATGTTGAGCAGCTTGGCGGTATCGGGTCCCTGAATGTCGATCTTGCCCAGGGTCGAGGCATCGACGACGCCCACGCTGGTGCGGGTCGCCTTGACCTCGCGATCGACCGCGTCATGCATGGTCTCGCCATGCTTGGGGTAGTACCAGGGACGCTTCCACTGCCCGACATTCTCGAAGAGCGCCCCGGCCTTCTCGTGCCAGCCATGCATCGGCGTGCGCCGGATCGGATCGAACAGGTCGCCATTCTCATGCCCGACGAAGGCGCCGATCGTGACCGGCGTATAGGGCGCGCGGAAGGTGGTGAACCCCACCTCGGGAATCTGCGCGTCGCGGAGGTCCGCCAGGATCGCCAGCGCATTGACGTTGCTGGTCTTGCCCTGGTCGGTGCCCATGCCCATGGTCGTGTAGCGCTTGAGATGCTCGACCGAGCGATAGCCTTCGCGGTTGGCGAGCGCCACGTCGGCCGCGGTCACGTCGTTCTGATGATCGACGAAATGCTTGCCGCCCTGGCCCAGCGGCTTGTCCGACGGCACCAGCCAGAGCGGACGCAGCGGTTCCTCGGCCGGCTCGGTCGAGGTCAGGCTCGGCGCGCTGCCGGCATTCTCGTCGAAGCCCGCTGCCTTGGCGGCCTGGCTGCCGGCGGCGAAGCCCTGCGCCAGGCAATCGGAGGTGCGGAAGGCGGCGTTGATGGCGCCGGCCGTCAGCGTCGCTTCATGCGGCCGATCCGGCACGAAGGAGGAGATCGCCTCGTCGAATTTGAGCGAGCCGCGCGACTGCGAATAGAGATGCACGGTCGGATTCCAACCGCCGGAGACCAGCAGCGCATCGCAATCGATCTGGCGGGCACCGCCGCCGACGGCGTCGCCCGCGGCGTTGAGCGCCATGACCTTGACGCCCTTGATGCGCTTATGGCCGGCGGTGCCGGTGATCGCGTGGCCCGCCAGCAGCTCGATGCCCTTGGCGCGCGCGGCCTGGACCAGCTCGCCCTTGGGCTCGGCGCGGAGATCGATGATGGCCGAGACCGTGGCGCCCGCCTCGGCGAGATCGAGGGCGGCGCGATAGGCGCCGTCATTGTTGGTGAAGAGCACGGTCTTGTGCCCCGGCGTCGTGCCGTAGCGGTTGAGATAGGCGCGGGCGGCCGAGGCCAGCATCGTGCCGGGACGGTCATTGTCGGCGAAGACCAGCGGCCGCTCGATCGCGCCCGCCGCCAGCACGACCTGCTTGGCGCGGACGCGCCACAGGCGCTGGCGCGGGCCCTTGACGCCCGGCCCCAGATGGTCGGTCACGCGCTCGATCATGGCGACATAGTTGTAATCGTAATAGCCGAAGGCGGTGGTGCGGGCGAGGAGCTTCACCTCGGGCATCGCCGCCAATTCGGCGGTGGCACTCGCGACCCATGCGGCCGCGGGCTTGCCGTCGATCGTTTCGGAGGGGCTCGAAAGCAGCTGGCCGCCGAACTCCGATTGCTCGTCGGCGAGGATGACACGGGCCCCGCTGCGGCCGGCGGCGAGCGCCGCGGCCAGGCCGGCCGGACCGCCGCCCACCACCAGCACGTCGCAATGGGTGAATTGCTTGTCGTAGCGGTCGGGATCGGGCTCGGTCGGGCCGACGCCCAGGCCCGCGGCCTTGCGGATGAAATATTCGTATTTCATCCAGGCGCTCTTCGGCCACATGAAGGTCTTGTAGTAGACGCCGGCCGGGAAGATGCGCGAGAGCAGGCTGTTGGTCTCGCCGATATCGAGATCGACCGAGGGCCAGCAATTCTGGCTCGCCGCGACCAGCCCGTCGAAGAGCTCGATCTGGGGCGCCCGGATGTTGGGCTCGGTGCGCGCGCCTTCGCCCAGCTGCACCAGCGCGTTCGGTTCCTCGGAGCCGGCGGTCATGATCCCGCGCGGGCGGTGATATTTGAAGCTGCGCCCGACCAGCGCCACGCCGTTGGCGACGAGCGCCGAGGCCAGCGTGTCGCCCTTGTAGCCGTAATAGGTGCGGTTGTTGAAGGTGAAGCGCAGCGGCTGGTCGCGATCGATGCGGCCGCGCTCGGGATGGCGGTGGCTCTGGCGGCTCATTGGCGCGCGCTCCTCACGACAGCCCCGTGGGCGGCGGCTCGCCCATCTTGTAGACGGCGAGAATCCGGTGCGACACGGTATGGCGCGCGACGTTGAACCAGCGCCGGCAGCCGCGCGCATGCATCCAACGCTCGTAATGCACGCCCTTCGGGTTCTTTCGCATGAAGAGATAGTTCGCGAACTCGGCGTCGTTGAGCGCGTCGGGATTCTCCGGCCGCGCGATATGCGCCTCATGGCCGTAGGAGAACTCGGTCTCGTCGCGCGCGCCGCAATAGGGGCAGGGGATCAGCAGCATCGGGCCTGGTCCTTCAATGAGCGACGCCGGCGGCGCCATGCTCGTCGATCAGATAGCCGGAGACGAAGCGCTCGAGCGCGAAGGGCTCGGCGAGCTTGTGCGGCCGCTCGTTGGCGATGGTGTCGGCGAAGACCCAGCCGGAGCCCGGCGTGGCCTTGAAGCCGCCGGTACCCCAGCCGCAGTTGAAATACATGCCGTCGACCGGCGTGCGGCCGATGATCGGGCTCGCATCCGGGCAGGTGTCGACGATGCCGCCCCAGCTCCGCATCATCTTGAGGCGGCTGAAGATGGGGAAGAGCTCGCAGAGCGCGTTCATCTGATGCTCGAGGATGAAGGGGCTGCCGCGCTGGGCATAGGAGTTGAAGGCGTCGATGCCCGCGCCCAGCACCAACTCGCCCTTGTCGGACTGGCTGACATAGACATGGACCGCGTTCGACATCACCACCGTGTCGAGAATCGGCTTGATCGGCTCGGACACCATGGCTTGCAGAGGATGGCTCTCGATCGGCAGGCGGAAGCCCGCCATGCCGGCGACGACGCTGGCATGGCCGGCGACGACGCAGCCGACCTTCTTGGCGCCGATATAGCCGCGCGTGGTCTCCACACCCTTGACCCGACCGTTCTCGATGCGGAAGCCCGTGACCTCGCAGTTCTGGATGATGTCGACGCCGCGCGCGTCGGCCGCGCGGGCGAGGCCCCAGGCCACCGCGTCATGGCGCGCCGTGCCGCCGCGGCGCTGCAGCGAGGCGCCCAGCACCGGGTAGCGCGACTTGGGATCGGTGTTGAGGATCGGGCAATAGGCCTTGCATTGCTCGACATCGAGGAATTCGGAATCGATGCCGTTCAGGCGGATCGCGTTGACGCGCCGGTTGATCTCGCGCAGGTCGCCCAGGTTGTGCGCGAGGCTCATCAGCCCGCGCTGCGAGAACATGACGTTGAAATTGAGATCCTGGGACAGGCCCTCCCAGAGCTTCAGCGAGTGCTCGTAGAGATGCGCGCTCTCGTCCCACAGATAGTTGGAGCGCACGATCGTGGTGTTGCGGCCGGTATTGCCGCCGCCGAGCCACCCCTTCTCGATCACCGCGACATTGGTGATGCCATGTTCCTTGGCGAGGTAATAGGCCGTGGCGAGGCCATGGCCGCCGCCGCCGACGACGATGACGTCATATTCGGGCTTGGGATCCGGGCTCCGCCAGGCCGTCTGCCAATCCTGATGATAGGAAAGAGCGTTCCGGATCAGGCTGATAATCGAATATTTGGGTCTCAAGGCCACGGGCGTGGGCCTCCTCGGGAGGGGCTGGGCGGCGGACAAAATGGCAGTGGCGGGAAGGGGTTGCAAGCGCCCCCGGGACCGCGTGGCAGGCCCCGGAAATGGCGGTCCGGCGTCGATTCCGGTCTTGCGACCCTACGCCACCATTTATTCATTTCGCGACATAGCGTAGAGTGCGCCCCGTTTCCTGGCCCGACCCCCATTCTGGACGCTCCATGTTCGGTGATCCTCCCCGCGAACTGCCGCAGCAGATCGCTTTCCTGCTGGTGCCCAATTTCTCGATGATCGCCTTCACGGCGGCCGTCGAGCCGCTCCGTCTGGCCAATCGCGCCAGCGGGCGTCAGCTCTATCGCTGGCATCTGTTCTCTTCCGATGGCAAGCCGGTCGCGGCCAGCAACGGGATCGAGCTCAATCCCTCGGGCAATGCGGATCAGGCGGTCAATTTCCACACCGTGATCCTCTGCAGCGGCATCGACGCGCATACCTACAACGATCGCGGCCTGTTCGCGGCCTTGCGCCGCTGCGAGCGACAGGGTGCGGATATCGGGGCACTCTGCACCGGCACGCATATCCTCGCCCGCGCCGGGCTGATGGACGGCTATCGCTGCACGATCCACTGGGAGAACATGGCGGGCTTCGCCGAGGATTTCCCCCAGATCGAGGTGACGAGCGAGCTCTTCGAGATCGACCGCAGCCGCTTCACCTGCTCCGGCGGCACCGCCTCGCTCGATCTCATGCTGAATCTCATCGCCGAGCAGCATGGCCATGAGCTGGCGGCCTCGGTCTCCGACCAGTTCATCCATGAGCGCATTCGCGACCGCCACGACCATCAGCGCATGGCCTTGCCGGCGCGGCTCGGCGTGCGCCATCCCAAGCTGCTCTCCGTGATCAAGCTGATGGAAGAGCATCTGGAGGAACCGCTGGAGCGCCACGATCTGGCCGACGCGGCGGGGCTTTCCAACCGCCAGCTCGAGCGGCTGTTCCGCAAATACCTGAACCGCTCGCCGGCGCGCTATTATGTCGAGCTGCGCCTCAACCGCGCGCGGCTGCTGCTGCTCCAGACCAACATGTCGGTGATCGACGTGGCGCTGGCCTGCGGCTTCGTCTCGGCCTCGCATTTCTCCAAATGCTA
>NZ_JBOHKS010000109.1:0-7934 GCF_050729195.1 Hypericibacter sp. | reverse complement strand
GGGGTAGGGGGAGGGGTAGTCTCGGACCCATCACCCGCAGTCGCACTGTCGCGACGCTGCGGGCCAGGGGGAATTCCAGCCGATGTCATCTCACGTCGCTCGACGCCTGTCCGCGCTCGCCATCCTCGCCAGCACGCTGCTCGCCGCCTGCTCCGGCACCCAGCAGGCCAGCCTGCCGCCCACGGCGATACCGGACATGTGCAAGGCGAGCCGGCCACCTGAAGAACCCGACTGCACCCTGCAGGTGATTCTCCACGGCGCCTCAGCCCCTGACCGCCAGTCCTGCCTCGGTGAGATGAACAGCTACATGTCGAAGATCGAAGACTGGCGCGGCTGCCACACGACGGTGCTGCAGAAGAACCCCGACCTCTCCGATCACGACCGCAAGGAAATGATCGCGAGCACGAACTACTACGCCGACTACGACCTCAAGAACGCGCAAGCCAACATCGCCTGCATCAACAAAGGCAGCGGCTGCTCGCATTATTGATCGAGTGGAAAATCAAGCCCCCTCCCCTTGCGGGAGGGGGTAGGGGGAGGGATGCGGCCGAGCTCGCCTCTACCTCATCGGATCGCCCCTCACCGCGCTCTTCCTCGAATGCTCTCGCAGATCCCTTGAGCCGCTATGTCGGCAGTGCTGCGGCAGCCGTCTCAATCGGCAACATCATGGTCTCCGGGCCGATCGCGGAACTCAAAAATCCGAACCGGGCGTAGAATGCTGCGGCTTTGTCATTGATCGGATGCACCAGCATCGCGCGGACGCCAACCGTGCTCGCTGCCAGGAGCGATCGGAGGATCGCATCCTTCAACAAGCCTTTGCCGATGCCGTGCTGTTGGAACTTCTCGTCGACGGCAAGCCGACCGAGAATCACAACCGGGATTTCGGCAGGAGCGTTTTTTCGCAGCTTTGCGCTGGGAAGGTGCCCCCGGGCAACCATCCCCGCTGCAAGACAATAGTAGCCAACGACGCGGGATCCGTCGCAAACCACAATGGTTCGTGCCGTCCTGCCTTCGCTGCTGCGAGCTTGCTTTTTCAGCCAGTCATCCAGCGCCGGCTGGCCGGAATAAAAGTCTGAGAGATCATGTCCTTCGGACAGCAATTCAGGAGCCGTGGTCATCGAACTGCCGTCCTAAGCGACGTCAACGATCACGTCTCCCAGGGCGCCTTATGAGCCAGCAGGTTGCGCAGCTCCGCAGAAGGCTTCGCAGGCGCCTCGAGCGCTCCCATGAAAGCCTTGAATCGCTTGTCATCCAATTCAAAACGCCGTTGATCGAGGAAGATTTCGGTCGCGCGCAACTGAGCGCTTTCAAGGATGAATTCACTGCGAGACTTACCGGCAACAGCCGCGGCACGGTCGATGGTATCGCGCGTCTGGCTCGATGCGCGAAGATTGATCGTCGTGTCTCGGCGAGATCGCGCTCGATTGCTCAAGGCCGCCGTCATGGCTAGGTCTCCGTGATTTCCGGACAGGTCGTTCATGCGATCTGTCGGCTGAACCTCGAACAATATATAGGTAAATGTGTATACAGTGTCAATACATTGAACAAGCCGAAATCATCGCCTACTCGTTGATACGGAACGATAATATTAGGTCCGGCTTGGACTTTCCTTCCGTAAATCCCCTGCAAATCCCTTCAGCCGCGCCCGCAACCGCATCAGCGCGCCCATATCGTGCCAGCATTCCTCGCGCTTCTCGGCGTCGATGGCGCCTCGCCACTCCGCCAGGATGTCGCGCTCGATCCGCTCGAAGGCCTCGCGCACATCCTGGTCGTCCAGCAGGGCGGCAACGCGCCGGGCCCGGTCGAGATTCACGACACGCTCCGGAGCTCGCCATCGCCAGTCCCGAGCGCGACCTTGGCTGCCTCGAGCTCGGCCTCGGCCCCCAGCTCCGCGCTTTTGCGTTCATGCTCGAGCCCGGCCTTGACCCGCGCCAGCGCCGCTTCGGCTTCCGCCTTCATGCGCTGGATTTCGATCTGCGCCGCGGCCTTCTGTTTCTCCAGCTCGATCTCCGCCTGCGCCTTCATCGCCGCGAGCTGCATCTCGCCTTGCGCCCGGGCCCGCTCGATCTGCAATTGCGCCTGCAGCAGCATCGCGCGCGGATCGGGAGCCGGCGGCGGCGATGCCGCGGGCGGTGCCGGCGGCGGTGCGGCCGCCGGATCGGCGAAGAACAGCTCCGGCGCCTTCAGCCCGGCATTCTCGACCAGCCGCGACAGCGTGTTATGGATGTTCTGGAGTGTGACGAGCGGCCCCTGGACCCCGCCTTGAAACTGGATCGCCTGCACCTGCAGCGCCAGGATCGCTCGCAGATGCGCCAGCATCTGGTCCTTGTTGCCGGTGCCGATCCCGACCGTCACCGTGAAATCCATCTGGTCCGACCAGGCGCGCGGATCCATCGGGACCCAGCGGTTGCGCAACCGTACGATCTTGGCCTTGTCCTGATATTTGCAGACCAGCTCCAGCGTCTTCTTGAAGGCGCGCTTGAGCCCGCTCTCGGCGAAGACCCGCGCGATCAAGGCGAGCCGCTCCTGGCTGAAATTCGTCACCGCATTGACGCCGGTCGCGGTCTTGTTGATGGCGTCGACATCGAGCCCCTGCGTCATCCGGCTGACGCCGGTGCGCATCTCCTTGGCCTGGTCGATATACTCCATCACGCTCAGCGAGGCGCCCGCGGTGAAAGGCACCGTGATCGGCATGATGTGATTGCCGACCGGACCCGCCTGGTCCTCGACCCGGACCACGCCGCCGATCTCGCGATCGAGCGCATCGCCCAGATTGACCCGCTCGGTGACGCCCAGCCCCGGATTGTTGGTGAGGTAGAGATTGTCCAGGACCTGGCGCATCAGCGCCGTCTTGACCTCCTGGATGTCGCCGACCTTGTCGTCGAGGCTTTCGCCGACCAGCTTGTGCGGCGTCGGAAAGGGCGTCCAGGAACAGAAGGGATGCCCGTCCACCTCCTCGTCGAACAGGATCTCGACGCCGGATGACGGTCCCGCGACCGTGATCTTGCGCCACTCGGCGATCCCGTCCTCGTCCTCATCCAGCTTGAGATAGCATTCGGCCACCCAGACCGAGCGCATGGCCGGATCGAGATTGGCCTCGCCATCGCCGAAGCTGTCATCCTGATCCGGATGCCGGCGTGCCGATTTCTCGGTATCGAGATCGTCGTCGCCCGGCTGCAGCGACAAGGCCTTCGCCTTCGGCACGCCCATCTCGATCAGGTCGGACACGGTCTTGCGGCAGCGGTGAAAGGCGAACGCCATCTCCTCGTCGCAGACGGCGCGCGGGTCGCAGCCGAAATCCTCGGGCGGGATCGCGGCGATCCGCACGCATCCCTCCTCCTCGACCCGGTCGATCGCCAGGTCGTGGACCGGAAGGCTCATTCTCTGGCCCGAGATCGGATCGGTGATGGTCTCGACGCGATCCTGCTGCCACACCACCCGGTCGTCTTCGCCGATCTCGAGCGCGTCCAGCTCCTCAGTCGTCAGGCCGCGATAAGTCTCGCGCCGGCGCCGCTCGGTCCGGTCCCACCAGACCTTGATGACGCCGAGGCGCTGCAGCAGCCCATCCTTCAGCCAGTGATGCAGGATCATCGGGCCGTTGTTCTGGCTCGACCAGATCCAGTTCACATAGTCGGTCGCCTGCGCCGCACCGGGCTCGTCCTCCGGCCCATGCGGTTGGAACTGCCCGATCTGCTCGCTGCCGGCGAAGATCTTCATCAGCTGCGGCATCACGGAGTCGACCGATTCGGCGACATCGCGCCAGACCACCTGCGAATGCCCCTCGCGCTCGCGCCCGTCCGGCTCGCCGCGATAGCGCTGCAGCGCCGAAATCCGCGCGCCCTTGAGCGCGCTCGATTCCTGCCCCAGCGCCTCGGTCAGGCGCGTCTGAATGATCGATTGAATCGCGCGTTCGGAAAGCATGGATCTCCTGAACTTCGAATCAGCGCTGACGCTTGTTCTTCTTCACGTCGGACTTCTGGGCACTCGTCTTCGCCACCGTGGTTTCCTCGGAGGAGAGCTCGTCATCCGCCGCAGGCGTATCGACCCCCAGCACCGCCACACGTCCCGAAGCCTGCCCCGGATCGTAGCCCGCCAGACGCTCCAGCTCGGGCCCATGCTCTGCGAGTGCCAATGCCGCGGCCTCGTCGCCGCTCGGCGCCTCGATGATCACCGCGCGGCTGCGCGACAACATCCGCCCCGCCTCGTCCCGCTCGAAATAGCCCAACGTCACCTTCTGCCGCATTCCGATCTCCGTTTCGACTTTCGTGTCCGCTTCCTTGCTTCTTATCCCTCCCCCCTTGAGGGGAAGGTTAGGGAGGGGGTGTCGCGGTCTCAGCCCACTCGAGTCCTCTAAACCACCCAACCCCGATCCCGCTTCGGCAACGCCCGCGCGCCGTCCCTCACCTGCGCCAACCCGACCGCGAGGTAGCGGAAGGCATCGGCGCCATGGCTCGACCAGTCATGGACCGGCCGCGAGCGATAGGCGCGGAGCTTCTCGTCATAATCCCGCCGGTAATGGCGCAGCGCCGAGATCCCGGCGGCACAGGCCTCGCGATCGAACCAGCAGCGCGGCAGCAACAGCCGCGCCGCGTTGACGCCATCCTCGATCCGCAAGGCCGGCAGCACGCGGGCCCGGAGGCCCAGCGAGGCCAGCGTCTCGACCCGGCTCACGCCGGTCCCGAGCTCGCGCACTTCGGCGTCATGCGGCAACCAATGCTCGCCATAGACATAGCCGCGCTGCTGCAGCACCCGCACATAATGCTCGAGCCCTTCGCCCGAGGCTTCGTAATAGCCGATGAGCCGAACCTCGGCGCCGGCGGCCTGGGCGAACCAGATCGCGGTGGAATCGTCCATCCCGAGATCCCAGGCGGTATGCACCGGCAGCCGCGGATCCCACGGCACCTGGCCGATGCGTTCCTCGGCGGCCGCCTCCTCGATCAGTTTTCCGTAATAGCTGCCGGCGACCGCACTCTCGAAACTGCATTCGAACTCTTGCGCGTATTCCTCGGGCGTCATGATGCGCCGGGCTGCGGCGAGCTCTTCCTCGGCGATGAGCCCCGTCTCGCTCGTGCGATGCAGCGCCGTGAACCAGTCCCGGTCGAGGCGCGCCGTCTCATAGATCTCGTGGAATCCGTTGCGGCCCTGGGGCGTGCCGATGAAGACCGCCCAGCCCTGCCGGTCCGAGAGCGCCGGCCGCACCACCTCGCCGAAGATGCGCGGCGCCATCTGCCCATACTCGTCGAACACGATGCCGTCGATATAGAGCCCGCGCAGCGCGTCGGGATTGTCGGCGCCGAGCAGCGTGATCCGGGCCCCGTTCGGCAGATCCACCCTGAGCTCGCCCTCATGGCGCTCGGCGCCCGGGATCGGCCCGGTGAAATGCTTGAGATAGTCCCAGGCGACCGCTTTGGCCTGGCGATAGGTCGGCGCCAGATAGGCGAAGCGTGGACGCGGCGCCGTGCATCGCACCGCCGCGCGGATCAGGTGATTGACGCAAAGGACCGTTTTTCCAAATCTTCTGTGGCAGACCACCACATTGAAGCGGCGCATCCGCTCATGGAGCGCCTGCTGTAAAGGCCGCGGCCGATAGGGCAGCGTGATCAGGGGGCCCTCTGGCCGCCCTTCCCCTTGCCCGTTGTCTTCTTCGGCTTCCTCGCCTTGCCCCGCGTCCTGGTCTTGGGTTCCATCCATGCGAGGCGAACGACCTGCTCTGTATGGGAAGCTTTGCGTCCGCCCAGCCCCTTCCCGGGCAATGCACCGCTCTCGGACCCGAAGGCCCAGCCGAGCAGCGTCGTGGCCGCGGTGATCCGGGCGCCTGCCGGCGCCTCGGCATCGCTCACCACCGCGGCCAGGGCCGCGATCGCAGCCGCGCAGTGCCCTTGCGCCAGATCGCGCAGGACCCGGTCGGCATCGAGGTCGGACGGCTTGGCGGCAGCCTTGAATTTGCGTCCCGGTTTGGAAGGAATGCCCGTCATCGCGAGCGATGGGAATCGCGGAACCCGTAACCGGCGGCGAGCGCTTCCAGCCCAGCGAGGATCGCGCGATAGCGCGCATCGGCCGGTACCGCCGGCTTCGACCGCTTGCTCGCGTTCCGGCCGGTGACAGACACCGCCATCAGGATTCCGGGCCTGACGCCGAAGACCACCAGGTCCTCCGTCGCCTCGGCGACCAGCCTTCCCGCCTGGAGGAGCTTCTCCTTGCCCAGCCGATAGAGCCGGCGCGCCTCGGCGACGCCGGCGTCTTCCTCGCCGAAGGCGGTTGCCGGCGCGTTCATGGCGAGACGCTGATAATGCGCGTTGGTGCTGAGATGCGGCGGGCCGACGGCCCGGCGATAGAGCGAGGCATAATAGCGCCCGGCCTGGGCCTGGGTCGGTTGCAACAGGCCGCGCGCCACCATCAGGGCCAGCGGATCTTCGGCCAGCGGCGCGTCGGCGGCGCCGGCCAACAGGATGCGATGACGCTGCAGCTCGGGCGTGCCGGGATCGATCTGCGGCGGATGCTTGCGCGGCCGGCCGCGGCGGCGGGGCGTTTCACCCATGGCGATGCGCCTCGGGGGCCTAGTCCAGCTCCTCCTCGTCGAGCCCGAGCGCCCAGCGCTTGGCCCATTCGATCAGCCACAAAGCGCGCTCCGCCGTCATTTCGCTGTTGATCACCTCGAACGCGCCGTCGGCCGTGACGCCCAGTCCGATCACATCCTCCCATTCGACCTTGGCGATCTCGGCCGTCGCCTGGGTGGGTTTCAGCGTGTCGGACAGGGGGAAATCGACGACGGGTGACGACATGCGCGCTCCTCGTGATGCAATGGCGGTGGGTGGGACGCGATTGGGCGAGCGGAAAAAGCGGTCGAAATCCTGTGGGCCCGGGGCAAGCCGCCGGGGCGCCTGGGCGGCCGGATGCGGGCCAGCCTCGTCGGTCATGGGTTCGAAGGGGCGGAAGGAAAAGGAGGGCCCCGCGGAGGAAGCTGTTTGGCCTTCCCTCGCGAGCGTACGCATTTATACAAAAATACTACCGCAAAGTCAACTGATTTTGCGGTTGAAACTTATCCACAAGCCTGCTATCGGTGGCGCATGAGCGAGATCTCGGAAGCCGCCCGGCGGCTCAAACAATTGCGCGAGCGATCCGGCCTCTCCATGCGCCAGGTCGCCGACGCGCTCGGCTGGTCGCTCACCCGCTACCAGCATTACGAGGACCGTTACAAGCGGCGCTGGCTCCCGCTCGATCTGACGCGCCAGTTGGGCTCGCTGTTCGAGACCCGCGGCATCGACCCGCAGGAGCTGTTGGCCCTGGCCGGCCTCGAGGCGCCCGATCTTCCAGCACCCCGCATGGGTCCTGCATCGGGACCGGCGCTGAATGCGCGCGACCTCGTGATGGCGCCGCCCGGCCTCGGCCGCGACCTGCCGGTGCTCGGCGCCGTCAAGGGCGGCTCGGACGGATTCTACTTCAACGAAGGCGAGGCCAAGGAGTTCGTGCTGCGGCCCGTGGGCCTGCAGGGCGTCGCCAATGGCTTCGCGCTCTATGTCGATGGCGACAGCATGGAGCCGCGCTATTTCGCCGGCGAGATGCTCTATGTGAATCCCAACCGGCCGATCACCAAGGGCTGCTTCGTCGCGATCGAGCTCGCCGACGGCCAGGGCCTCATCAAGCAGTTCCTCCGCCGCAGCGACGACCTCATCGTGCTGCGCCAGTTCAATCCCGCGAAAGACCTCCGCCTCGCCGCCCGCGACGTGAAGCGTCTCTACCGCATCACCGGCTCCGCCGAGACCTCCTGAAGCAATCTCCAGAGAAAATTCACGCCCCCTCCTCCTGCGGGCTACGGCATTCACGGAAGTGATTCCGGAATGGATGTAAATATGATTCAAGGTCTTCGGTGTGATTTTGCCGAGGGTGAGAGCTTGTTGTTTGGGGATATTCGGGTTGAGAAGCGGGCGGATTGG
>NZ_JBOHKS010000108.1:0-6476 GCF_050729195.1 Hypericibacter sp. | reverse complement strand
GGGCTACGGCATTCACGGAAGTGATTCCGGAATGGATGTAAATATGATTCAAGGTCTTCGGTGTGATTTTGCCGAGGGTGAGAGCTTGTTGTTTGGGGATATTCGGGTTGAGAAGCGGGCGGATTGGCTGATCGGGCGGGTTGCGGCGACGGGGTCGCTGGTTCTGCGCCAGTTGGGGGAGACCCGGGCGGGCGAGATGGCGGCGCATCGGTTTTTGTCCTCGCCCTACGTTTCGGTGGAGCGGATCGTCGAGACGCTGGCGAGCCGGACGGCGGCGCAATGTGTGGGGCGCCGGGTGCTGGCGGTCCAGGACACGAGCGAGATCAACTTTGCCGGCCGAGATAAGAAGCGGCGCGGGTTCGGGCCGGGCGGGAATGGGACGACAGCGGGGTTCTTCATCCATCCGGTGATCGCGGTGGATGTGGAGAGCGAGGCGGTGGTCGGGCTGGTCGATGCGGCGATCTGGACGCGGGGCCGGGAGCCGGCGGAGCCTCGCCGCCGCCGAGCTTCGGGGGAGAAGGAATCGGCACGCTGGCTGGCGGGGTGTGCGAGCGCGGCCGAGACCTTGAGCGGCGCGGCGCAGGTCACCATGGTGGCCGATCGGGAAAGCGATATTTATCCGCTCTTTGCCGGCAAGCCCGCGGGTCTCGATCTGATCGTGCGGGCGGCACAGAACCGCAAGCTGGCCGGGGGCGGTTGCCTGTTCGAGGCGCTCGAGGGCGCGCCCTGCCTGCGCAGTTGCAAAGTCCGGGTGGCGCCGCGCGGACCCGGCGACAAGGGTCGCGTCGCCACCGTGGAGCTGCGCGCCGGCAAGGTGCGGATCGCCCGGCCAGTCAACAGCCGTCGGAGGGAGAAGCTGCCCCGCTCGATCGAGCTCAATCTGGTCGAGGCTCGCGAGGTCGGGGCTCCGGCCGGCAAGACCCCGCTGCTCTGGCGCCTGCTCACCACCCATGGCGTGGCCGAGGGCGCGCAAGCCGAAGACGTCGTCCAGCTCTATCGGCTGCGCTGGCGCATCGAGCAGACCTTTCGTGCCCTGAAGAGCGACGGCCTCGCCCTCGAAGACAGTCAGCTGGTCGATGCCGAGCGCCTGTTCAATCTGGCGACCATCGGCTTGGCGGGGGCCGTGCGGACCATCCAGTTGGTCGATGCTCGCGATGGCGGCCCGCGTCCGGCCAGCGATGTCATCGACGAGGCTTTCGCCGTCCCGCTCGAACGCCTCTCCCGAAAGCTGGAGGGCAAGACCCTGCGCCAGAAAAACCCGCATCTACCCGGCTCTCTCGCCTTCGTCGCCTGGATCGCCGCGCGTCTGGGCGGCTGGAACTGCTACTACAAGCCGCCGGGGCCAAAGACCATGCGTCATGGCTGGAACCAACTCGCCGCCAGGCTCGAGGGATATGCCCTCGCTACCGAGATGCAAAATGTGTGAATCCCGTAGCTCCTGCGGGAGGGGGTAGGGGGAGGGGTTTGCTTCCGCATATAGCGAGATCGCGATCGTCAAACACGCTTTGAACTCGAAAGCGAAGCGATCATTCAGCTTATGGAGTGATTCAGAGGAACCGGGCGTCCGCGAGCTGGGTGCCTTTTACGTGAGTGATTTTTCCTCTTGCCAATTATACGCCTTTTGCGTATTATCTGCCGTGAAAAACCACACGTCACCGCAACCAAGAACCCGGGAGGATCGGCATGCCGAGAGGCTTCGTCGCGCGCGAACTCAGCATTCTGGCTTATGCGAATGGCTTCACGCTCTGGCACTACCGCACCAACGACAAGCCCGAGCTGGTTCTGTCGAGCGAATGCGGCAATCCCGACTACACCGGCTATTTCGCCCCCGCCTGCGATCTCCTGCGCCGCGGCGACCAGATCATCGTCAGCTTCGGCGGCGGCCCCGAGCCCGACCTCACGACCCTGATCGTCACCGAGGCCGTCCCTTGCGGTTATGTGACGGTGCGCCCGCTCGGCACGCGGGCCGAGCCCGAGCGCCAATCTCCTTCCTTCACCCCCGATCTCGACCCCGCGGCGGCCGAAGCGGCCACGACCGCCGGCTAGATCGTCCCGCTTCCGCCCCTTCTTCCGGTCCTTCGAAACGCAAGAGCGTGTCGGAGGACCGCGGAGGGCGGGTTTCTGCCCCACCCGTCAATCTCCCCTACCCCGTCCCGCTATGCTTTAATTCCTCCGACTGGACATTGGCTTGATCCCCAGGAGGGGCGGCCTTGGTCAAGGAGCGGGTGGAACGGCGGCTTGCGGCCATTCTGGCGACGGACGTCGCCGGCTACAGCCGGCTGACCGGCGCCGACGAGGAAGGCACCCTCGCCCGCCTGACGGCCCACCGCCGCGAGCTCATCGATCCCGCGATCGCCGAGCATCGCGGGCGGATCGTCAAGACCACCGGCGATGGCATGCTGGTCGAATTCGCCAGCGTGGTGGACGCCCTGCGCGGCGCCGTCGAGATTCAGCGCGGCATGGCGGAGCGCAATGCCGGTCAGCCGTCCGACCGGCGAATTGACCTCCGCATCGGCATCAATCTCGGCGATATCATCCACCAGGAGGACGACATCTTCGGTGACGGTGTCAATGTCGCCGCGCGCCTCGAAGGTCTTGCCGACCCCGGCGGCATTTTCATCTCGGATGACGCGCATCGCCATGTCCGCGGAAAAATCGATCTCACTTTCGAGGACCTCGGCGATCAATCGCTCAAGAACATTGCCCATCCGGTCCGGGTCTTCCGGGTTCGGCTGGGTCCCACCGCATCCAAGGCAAATCCCGCCGCCGCTCCTCTGACCCTCCCCGACAAACCCTCCATCGCCGTCCTGCCCTTCCAGAACATGAGCGGCGATCCGGGTCAGGAGTATTTCGCGGACGGCATCGTCGAGGAGATCATCACGGCCTTGTCGCGAATGCGCTGGCTCTTCGTGATCGCCCGCAATTCGAGCTTTACCTACAAGGGCCGAGCCGTTGACGTGAAGCAGGTCGGCCGCGAGCTCGGCGTGCGCTACGTGCTCGAAGGCAGCCTGCGCAAGTCCGGCGACAAGGTCCGCATCACCGGCCAGCTCATCGATTGCGCCACGGGCGCCCATCTCTGGGCTGACCGCTTCGACGGCGGACTCGAGGACATCTTCGACCTTCAGGATCAGGTCACTGCCAGCGTTATCGGTGCCATCGCACCCAAGCTGGAACAGGCCGAGATCGAACGATCCAAGCGCAAGCCGACCGAGAGCCTCGATGCCTATGACTACTACCTGCGGGCGCTTTCGGCCGCCCGTCAATGGACCCGGGAAGGCAATGCCGAGGCGCTCGCCCATTTCGCGCGGGCGATCGAGCTCGACCCGGACTTCGCCTCGGCCTACGGCATGGCGGCGCGCTGTTACTCGCAGCGCAAATCCAGCGGCTGGGTCGTCGATCTCGCGCAGGATGTTGCCGAAACGGCGCGATTGATCCGGCGGGTCGCGGAGCTGGGCAGCGGCGATGCCGTTGCTCTCTGCTCGGCCGGCTTCGCGCTCGGCCATGTCATGGGCAATGTCGAAGACGGCGACGCCATGATCGATCGGGCACTCGCCCTCAATCCGAACCTGGCCATCGCCTGGCTCTTCAGCGGCTGGGCCAAGGTCTGGCTTGGCGAGCCGGAACTTGCGATCGAACGTACCACATGGGCGTTGCGCCTGAGCCCTCAGGATCCGCTCGCTTACAGCATGCTGGGCGCCATGGCCTATGCTCATTTCCTAGCCGGCCGCTACAGCGAGTCCGTGTCATGGGCGGAACGGGCCATCCGCGAGCGTCCCGCTTATGGTCATGTCGCGGCGCGCGTTCTGGCGGCGAGCTGGGCTCTCGCCGGGCGACAGGATGAGGCGCGGAAAGCCATGACGAGATTGCGCGAACTCGATCCCGCTTTGAGGATGTCCAGCCTCAGGAACATGATCCCTGTGCGCCGGCCGGAAGACTACGCCAAGCTGGTCGAGGGTCTGAAGCTGGCGGGCTTGCCGGAATAGCTGTCGATTTCGTGACGGAACGGCGCCGTGGCGACGACGGTCTCCCCACCTCGACGCTGATTATGCTCTAATCGGACTGTGATCGAGCGGTGGCCTGTCCGGGGTGGTGGCGACGTTGGTCAACGAACGCGTGGAACGCCGGCTTGCGGCCATTCTGGCGACAGACGTCGCCGGCTATAGCCGGCTGACCGGCATCGACGAGGAAGACACCCTCGCCCGCCTGACCGCCCACCGCCGCGAGCTCATCGATCCTGCGATCGCCGAGCATCGCGGGCGGATCGTCAAGACCACCGGCGATGGCATGCTGGTCGAATTCGCCAGCGTGGTGGACGCCTTGCGCGGCGCCGTCGAGATTCAGCGTGGCATGACCGAGCGCAATGCCGATCAGCCCCCCGACCGGCGGATCGAGCTCCGCATGGGCATCAATCTCGGCGACATCATCTATCAGGACGGCGACATTTTCGGCGACGGCGTGAATGTCGCGGCGCGCCTCGAAGGTCTCGCCGACCCGGGCGGAATCTGCCTCTCCGACGATGCGCATCGCCAGGTCCGCGGCAAGCTCGATTTCCAGTATGAAGATCTCGGCGAACAGTCGCTCAAGAACATCGCCCATGCTGTGCGCGTCTATCGGGTGCAGACGGGCCCGATCTCGCCGGCGCCGCCATCCAGGATGGCGGCGTCCCTCGCCCTGCCGGACAAGCCCTCGATCGCGGTCCTGCCCTTCCTCAACATGAGCGGCGATCCCGCGCAGGAATATTTCGCCGATGGCATTGTCGAGGAGATCATCACGGCCCTGTCGCGCATGCGCTGGCTGTTCGTCATCGCGCGCAATTCGAGCTTCACCTACAAGGGCCGTGCCGTCGACGTGAAGCAGGTCGGCCGCGAGCTTGGCGTACGCTATGTGCTCGAGGGCAGCCTGCGAAAATCGGGCAACAAGGTCCGCATCACCGGTCAGCTCATCGACACGGCGACCGGCGCGCATCTCTGGGCCGACCGGTTCGACGGCGGGCTCGAGGACATCTTCGATCTCCAGGACCAGGTGACATCCAGTGTCATCGGCGCGATTTCACCCAAGCTGGAGCAGGCGGAGATCGAGCGGGCAAGTCGCAAGCCGACCGAGAGCCTGGACGCCTACGACTACTATTTGCGGGGGATGGCGGCCTACCTGAAATGGACCAAGGCAGCCAACGAGGAAGCGCTGTCGCTCTATTCGCGGGCGGTCGAACTGGATCCCAGATTTGCCGCCGCCTATGGCATGGCGGCGCGCTGCTACTCCCAACGCAAGACCAGCGGCTGGGTGACCGATCGCGAGCAAGACATCGCGGAAACCGCGAGGCTGGCGCAACTGGCGGCAGAGTTGGGAAGGGACGATGCTGTCGCACTCTGCACGGCGGGCTTTGCTCTCGCCTATGTGGTAGGCGAAACCGAGGATGGCGCCGCCTTGATCGACCGGGCTCTGTTGCTGAATCCCAACTCCGCGTGGGCCTGGTACTTCAGCGGCTGGGTCAAGGTCTGGCTCGGAGAACCGGATGAGGCGATCGAGCGCATCTCCCGAGCGCTGCGGCTGAGCCCGTACGACCCCGACCTTTGCAATATACACAGCGGTACCGCCTACGCTCATTTCGTCGCCGGTCGCTATACCGAGGCTGTGACATTCGCGGAAGCAGCCGTGCGGGAGCGGCCGGACCTCAAATCGGCGATACGCATTTTGGCGGCCAGCTGCGCCCTCATCGGCCGGCAGGAGCAGGCGGAGAAAGTGATGACGCGTCTGCGCGAGCTCGATCCGGACTTGCGGGTCTCCAATCTCCTGCAGGTCATTCCGTTGCGCCGGCCGGAGGACTACGCGAGGCTGGCCGAAGGCCTGAGGAAGGCGGGCTTGCCGGAGTAGTCGTGCTCACGTGAACTTGGTTTCGATCCCTTCGTGGGGGTGGCCTTGGTCAAGGAACGCATGGAACGCCAACTTGCGGCCATTCTGGCGATGGACGTCGCCGGCTACAGCCGGCTGACCGGCGCCGATGAGGAAGGCACGCTGGCCCGCCTGACGGCCCACCGGCGCGAGTTCATCGACCCCAAGATCGCCGATCATCGCGGCCGCATCGTCAAGACCACGGGCGACGGCGTGCTGGTCGAGTTCGCCAGTGTCGTCGATGCTTTGCGCTGTGCCGTCGAGATCCAGACCGCCATGGTCGATCGCGAAAGCGATCTGCCCAACGACCGCCGCATTGCCTTCCGCACGGGTCTCCATCTTGGCGATATCATCCACCAGGACAACGACATCTTCGGCGACGGCGTCAATATCGCCGCGCGGCTCGAGGCAATGGCCGAGTCCGGTGGCATCTGCCTCTCCGACGACGCCTACCGCCAGGTTCGCGGCAAGTTCGACTACACCTTCGACGATCTGGGCGAGCAGGCGCTCAAGAATATCGCGCAGCCGGTGAGGGTGTACCGGATCCGCCTGGGCGTTCCGGCCATCGCACCGGTCGCGAAGCCCGC